>DASQSC010000449.1:0-2686 GCA_035642555.1 Streptosporangiaceae bacterium
CAGGTCGCTGCCGCGCAACTGGCGCCGTAAGGTGTCCGTCGCCGCCACCAGCGCCCGGTTCCCGGTCAGCTGGCCATGCGTGTCGCAGACCCGCTGGAAATGGTCGATGCCGGCCATCAGCACAGCGAGGGCCCGCCCGCCTCGCGCTGCCTGCCGGACGGCGGCGTCCGCCTCCCGCCGCCACGCCGCGGCGTGCAGCAGCCCAGTCGCCAGGTCGGTCCTGGCAGCCGCCCGCAGGTGCTGGCAGAGCAGCCCGCGCTGGAGCATGATCACCGGCGCCAGCGTGAGCGCCAGCAGCGGCAGGCTGACCGAGCAGGTGATGGCCAGCAAGACGCCCGCGCCCGCACCACAGGCGTCGGGCAGCGGGGTCCCGGAGTCACGCAGCAGTTCCCGCCAGCCTGCCAGCGGCTCCCGCAGCCGGCTCGCGGCCGCGGTCACGATGGCACTGACAGCCGCGAAGATGCCGGCACACAGGACCGCGCCGGCCAGCACCAGCGGATGCGTCACCCAGTTGCCGCCGCGGTCAATCCGCAGCAAGCCGGCCACGGCGGCGCTGGCCGCACCGGCCAGGCCGAGCGCGGACACCCGGAGCGCCGCCTCCGCCAGGCTGCGACGCCCGATCCGCGCCTGCACCACACCGCCCGCCACCAGGGGTACCAGCAGCGCGTAGGACATGGGCAGCAGCAGCGAGGCGGGCAGGCACCACACCGCCAGCAGGTCCCGGGCCTGGCCAGCGGGAAGATCCAGCCGCCGGGCTGCCTCGGCGCACCCGGCCGCCCCCGCCGTCAGCGCCGCGAGCAGCAGCAGGGTGCCGTGGCCGGGGCGTGCCGGGGCACCGTCCAGCGCCCAGCCCGTGATCACCGCGTTACTGCCGATCACGACGGCCATCCAGGACCGCTCTGGCACGGACCTGCCACCCGCCGTGGCCCCGGCTCGCCTCCCGGCAACCCGGCAGCCCAGCAGCTTCACCAGCCCCCCGCTCAGGACTATCACTCTCCGTAGTGAAATTGCTGAATGAATATCACTCTCGGTAGCAGAGTAGGAGATGTGGTAGCGGCCCGGCAGCGAAATGACGGATCACGAAGCAGCTACCCGCGGGACCCGGCCGCCTGCCCGGCGCCCCTGGGCGCGTCCCGCGAGTGACAGCCCCGGGAGCCCGGTGATCCGGGCGGCCGGGGTGACCCGCGGGACGCGGGCCAGGAGGCCGTCACACGGGAACCGGCGCCTTCTCTGCTTCGGGCTGGTTGCTGCCGTCCGCCGTGAGCGCTGCCACCACGTCATCGTCCAGGGCTGACGAGTCCGCAGTGCCGGACGGCCCGGACTCGGCGGCATGGCCGGACGAACGCCCGGCTCCCGTCGCGCCCCGCCGCTTGCGGCTGGTTCCGGCCGGCTGCGCTTGACCATCGGCGCGCCTGCCCTCCGCTGCCGCGCTGGGACCGGCTGCCCCACCGTCTCCGGCGGCAGGACCGGCCGGGCCGGCCGCACCGGGACCGGCCGCAGCGGGACCAGCCGGGACCTCGGCCGGACCGGCCGCAACCGCGGCGGCCTCATCGGCGCCGGCCGCTGCCATGACGGCCTCATCCGCACCGGGGCCCGCCTCGCCGTTCGCCACCCCGGCCGCCGCCGATCCGGTGCGCGCCTCCACCGCGGGACGAGCTGACGCTTCGGCTGGGTCTCGCTGGAGCCGCTGGAAGAGTGCCACTCCCCGGGCCAGGTCGTGCCCCACCGAGCTGGCATCCAGTTCGACCGCGATCCGCGGGGCACCGTCCTTGTCTTCGTACCGCCGCACCTGCAGCCGGCCCCTCACCAGGACCGGCTCGCCCTTGCGCAGGCAGATCCGGACGTTGTCGGCGAGCTTGCGCCAGCAGATCACGGTCAGGAACGAGGTCGGGCTCTCAGACCACTCCCCGGTCTCCCGGTTGAGCCATCGCGGCGTATAGGCGACGCGGAGCTGGGCGACCGCCGTCCCTCCCGGCAGCAGCTTGTACGAGGGGTCCGTGGCCACGTAGCCGGACAGGAACACTTGCGCTTCGTTGATCATGATGCTTCTCCCGTGGAACCGCTAGCGGCGCCGATGAGCGCCGCGGGCGCGGCACCGTGCCGCGCCCGGGCTCCACGGTCGCTGACGCCGGCGACGCGGGCACGCCGGGCGCGGTTCCTGTGGACGGCCTCGCCGATCCGGCCCGCCTGTGGACAGGCACGCCCGTTCTGCCGGTATCCCCTGCCATAATCCCGGGGGGCATCCTGAGCAGAAAACCATGATCGTGGTGAATCAGGGAGGGCCGCCCCCCACCCGATCCGCCACGATCATGAAAAGCGCACGTCACAGGCCACGCCAGCCGTGCTGGGTCCGATCTGCCTGGGTGTGCCAGGGTGTGCCTAGGTGCCGATCAGCTCGGCCGGCTGGGCGATGACGTCTACCAGCGCACCGTTCCGCATCACGGTGATGGCCAGCGGGCGCCCGATCGCCTCCGCGAACATGAGCCGCTGCAGGTCCTGCGCCTGGGTCACCGGCTGGCCGGCCGCGGTCAGGAGCAGGTCACCGGCCCGGAGCCCGGACTGGGCGGCGGGCCCGCCGGGCACGACCTCGACCACTTGCAGCCCGGCGGAGCGGCCCAGCCGCTGCCGCAGCGAGGCCGGGAGCGGGGCCGGCACGCTCACCAGCCCCAGGTAGGCGCGCCTGACC
>DASQSC010000450.1:0-3734 GCA_035642555.1 Streptosporangiaceae bacterium
GCCTGGCGGGCGCCTTCCACGCAGGCGGCCATGTGATGGGCGGCCATGGCGGCAAGCGCCGCCGGATGCCGTCGCAGGACCCCGTACAGCCGGTAGTCGGGCGGGACCACATCGAGCAGCCAGGTCACCGCGGTCCGCTCGAAGCCCTCGCTGCCCGGTGGATGGACGCTGGCCGGCCAGCCCGGCGGAACGTACGCTGCCATGACACCAGTGTAGCAAATTATCGAATAAGTGTTCTATCGACTTAGCGGCGGGCGGGGGCTGGCCGGGTGCCAGCGCGGGCGCCCGGAGCCTGGCCAGCGCCTCGGTCCGGGACGTGACGCCGAGCTGACGGTAGATGTGCTGCAAGTGGGTGTGCACGGTGCGGATGCTGATGCCCAGCGCCCGTGCGATGGCCCGGTCCTGGTAGCCGTCGGCGACGAGCTGCAGGATGCGGGACTGGCGCGGGGTCAGCAACGGCTGCCCGGCCGGATCCCGGAGGGCGGCCGTCAGCGGCTGGCTGAGCAGCGCGGCGATGCCCGCCGACTGCCCGACGTGCGGCCCCAGCAGGTCCAGCAGTTCCCGTTCCTCGTCGGAGAAGTCACGGCCCCGCCGGTTCAGCGCGATCGCGATCAGGCCGCCCCGCGGCGCCGGCACGGTCACGGCCAGCTGGTACTCCACCTCGGCGGGCCGGTAGAAATCGGAGTAGAGCCCGAGCGCGCGGAACTGGCGGTCGCTGGCCACATCGGAGATCCGGCGGGCGCTCGCATCGCCGGTCGCGTCGATGTAGGCGAGCAGCGGATGCTCGGGAAGGTGCTGCCGGAACAACTGGTCGGCATCGGGGAAGCCGACCACCTCGGGCGGCTCGACCTGGTAGGCGATGGCGTGCGAGCCGACCAGGTGGTTGTAGGAGCACGATCCGGCGTCGAACAGGCCGCTGATGACCTTGATCACGCGGTCCGGGTAGCCGTCATCGGTAACCGGCGCGTACAGGTCCGCCAGCCCCGCGACCATGCCGCGCAGCGCCCCGCCCGAAAGGGACATACCCCACCCCCCAGGACAAGGCTAAGCATAATTACGGATGCCGCAACGGCCGCTGATGGCGCAGAGTTACTAGTACCTGCTGGCTCGCCCGGGCGGCGGGGGGGATCCCGGGCCGAGCCAGCAGGTGTTTTCCTGTCCGGGGGAAGGGGCCGCGGGCCGCGCCGGCACATGACTCGTCACGGTCTGCGAACTGTGCGTAATCGAGCGCCTGAGGGCTTATCAAGGCCGGCGATGGCCAGGCGGGTCAGGCTCGGGCGCACTGGCCGCTCGCCCGTCCCGCCCCGGATCAGGCCCGTCGGCACCGGCCGCTCGCCCGTCCCGGCGCGGCGCGGACAGCAAGTGACGCGCTGCCGGGCCGCCCATGCCCGCATCCAGCCGCGGCCGCCGGTGCAGCGGCCCGGTGGTGGGCTCCCAGGACGGCCCGTCCTCCCCGCTTCCCGGCAGGCCGCTTCCCGGCAGCCCGCTCCCCGGCAGCCCGCTCCCGGGCATGCTGCCCGCCGGCCGGGAACCGCTTCCCGACGCCGCATCTGCCGGCCGGAAACGGCCTTCCAGCACCGCCGGTGACCTCCGGGCCAGCCTGCCCAGCACGCCTGCGGGCAGCCTCGGCCCGTGCCGGCGCCTCCGCCCGCGCCAGGGGTCCCGCACCGCGGGACCAAGCCCGACCGTCACCGAGCCGCCGCCGGACGGCGAGCGGCCGATCGTCAGCCTGCCGCCCGACTCCTCGGCCACCCGGCGCGCGATGTCCAGCCCAAGCCCGGTGGAACCCCCGCCGGACAGGCCCCGCTGGTCGGCACCGGGCGGGAAGCCCGGGCCGTCGTCGGACACCACCAGCCACGCCCCGCCGTCCGCCCGCGGGCTCACCCGCACCGCGAGCGCCACCCCGTCCGGGGTGTGCGCGAACACGTTCTCGAGCAGGGTGTCCACGCAGGCGGCCAGGTCTTCCCGGGAGGACCGGACCACCAGCGGCTCCGCCGCCAGCTCGATGATCATCCGCCGCTCGGTGTCGTCGGCCAGCGGCTGCCAGAACGCCGCCCGGTCCGCGACCACCTGGTTCACCTCGCAGGAAAGCCACATCCGGTGGTCCCCGGTCGGTCGCCGCGCCGCCTGGATGACCTCGTTCACCGTCCGCTCAACCGCCTCGATGTCCTCCATGAGCTGCGCGGTCCCGGCGCCGCCGGCCAGCGCCTCGGCGTCGATGCGGAGCGCGGTCAGCGGCGTGCGCAGCCGGTGGGACAGATCGGCAACCGTCTCCCGCTCCCGCGCCAGCAGCTCGCCGATGCGCACCGCCAGCCGGTTCAGCCCGGCGGCGGCCTGGCGCACCTCGGGCGGCCCGGCCTCCTGCGCCCGGGCGGTCAGCTCCCCGGTCGCCAGCCGCTCCGCGGCGTAGGCCAGCACGCTAAGCGGCCGCACCAGCGAACGGCCCAGCAGGTCGGCGACCACGACGCTCACCGCCACCAGGCCGAGCCCGACGCAGCCGAGCAGCAGCCAGGCCCGCTCCACCCCGTGCCGGAGCAGCCGGTCCGGCACGAAGGCGCGGATCACGGCCGTGCCGTGCGGCAGCCCCTGTACCGCCACCAGCACCTCCACCCCGCCGGCTGCCTGGATGGTGAAGCTCCGCCCCTGGGACGCGAGCGACACCTCGGCGTTGCGCGGGGCCGGGCTGCCGAGCCGCCTGCCGCCGGGCAGGAAGACCGTCACCGGGGTGCCCTGGTGCTCGTCGTTCACCTGATTGACCGCCCGCCCGAGGCTGGCGCTGTCCAGCGTGGTGACGAGCGGGGCCATCCACTGCGCCTGCACCGTGGCGCTGCTGACCGCGCGGTCGGCAGCCAGCGCCCGCAGCACCAGCGCCAGCGGCACCAGGAACGAGACCAGCACCATCGAGCTGATGGCCACCACGAGCAAGATGACGCGCAGTCTCATGAGAGTCGCCCCCGCTAACTCAGGGCGCGACGAGCTTGATCCCGACGCCGCGGATCGTGTGCAGGTAGCGCGGGTGCTGGGCGGTCTCGCCGAGCTTGCGGCGCAGCCACGACAGGTGGACGTCCACGGTCTTGTCAGCGCCGCCGTAGGGCGTCCGCCACACATGGGTCAGCAGGTCCCGGCGGGTCACCACCTGGCCCGAATGGACGGCGAGGTAATGCAGCAGGTCGAACTCCCGGCGGCTGAGGTCGAGCGAGGCCCCGTCCAGCCTCGCCTCGTGCGCATCCAGGTCCAGCGCCAGCCCGCCCACCACGATCGGGCTGCTGTCCTTGGCCTCCGCAGGCCCTGACCGGCGCAGCACCGCGCGGATGCGCGCGTCGAGCTGGCCCGGGCCGAAAGGCTTCACCAGATAATCGTCCGCGCCCGCGTTCAGCACCCGGACGATCTCCTTCTCGTCGTCCCTGGCCGTGATCACCACCACCGGGACCTTGCTGACCGCCCGCATCATCCGCAGCACCTCGTAGCCGGACAGGTCGGGCAGGCCCAGGTCAAGCAGCACCAGGTCCGGCGGCGTGTCCACCACGTGCTGCAGGGCGGTCATCGCTGCCGGAGCGCTGGTCACCGCGTGTCCCCGCTCGCTGAGTGCCCGGATCAGCGCGCCCCGGATGGCGGTGTCGTCCTCCACCAGCAGCAGTTGTGCCACGCCCCCGACGGTACCGGCTGCGGCGGATATGCGCGGGTTGATGCGGTATTACGGAATTCTGCGGAACGGTCATGGCACTACCCGGCCC
>DASQSC010000451.1:0-5926 GCA_035642555.1 Streptosporangiaceae bacterium
GGCGGGGGTGCAGGATCCGGCGGCCGGTGATCCGGGTGGGGACGATGCGGAGGAAGAGCTCCTTCTTCCCGCCGGGCCACGGACTCACGCCCGCCCGCGCGAGTTCCGCCTGCTCGTCCGGGGCGTCAACGTGGTGCGCGTCGCCCTGGATGAGGACGCTCCAGCCCTCCCGGGCGGCCGGATCGATCTCATCGACCTCGAACGCCACCTTGTAGTAGGCGTGGGCGATCCCGGTGCGCAGGTCTTCCCCCAGCGGGCTGTCCCGCTCGGTCCGGAACACGATGGCGCCCTGGTGCAGCCTGAAGTTGACCGGCAGCACCGCCGGTCCGGTCCGGCCCAGGTAGCCGATCCGGCCGATGCCGCCGGGTGAGAGCAGCCGCAGGCATTCCGCCTCCGCGAGCGGCTCTGTCAGCGGCTGGCGGGAGGCGTCGGGCTGGGCTGACCCTGTGGGCCATTGGTCGCTGGTCGGCTCCGGCATGGCTCGATCCTGTCTGTCGATCGGCTGCGCAAGACCTGGCGCAGGAAGCATTCCCGGCACCAGTCCACCAAACCGGGGTCAGGCCCGCTGCGCCCGGGCCAGGCCGCGCTCCACCGCGGCGATGAGCTGCGGCCGCAGCTCCTCCGGCGCGATGATCGCATCCACCGAGCCCACCTGCTGAGCGCGCCGGATGGAATGCACGCGGTCGAACTCGGCCGCGACTTCGCCCAGCTTCTCGGCCCGCACCGAGGCCCGGGCGTCCGCCAGCCGGGTGACCAGCGCGGCTCGCTCGGCGCCTTCGGCCTCCGCGGCGCTGCGCTCGAGTTCCGCGACCCGGGGGTCGCGCGCGGTGCGCGCGTTGACCTCCGCGGCGAACACCACCGCCGCGGCCGGGGCGCCGCCCAGCACCGAGGCATAGGAGCCGTCGACCGCGAGCACCGTCAGGTCCGGGTTGAGCGTCTTGGAGAACACGACGAACGCGCCGCCGTGATAGCGCGAGATGACGCAGAACACGATCGGCCCGCGGAAGTTGACGATCGCCCGGCCGATCTCGGCGCCGTACTCCAGCTGCAGCTTGCGCATCGACTCCGGCGACCCGTCGAACCCGGACAGGTTCGCCAGCACCACCAGCGGCCGGTTCCCGCTCGCCGCGTTGATCGCGCGCGCCACCTTCTTGGACGAGCGCGGGAACAGCGTGCCGGCGGTGTAGGTATCCGGGCCGTCGGTGGGCGGGAACCCGCGCCGCGGCACCGACCGTGACTCGATGCCCAGCAGGCACACCGGCCATCCGCCCAGGTGGGCGTCCGCCGTCACGGCGGTCTCGGCGTCGGCCATGCCGGCCCAGCGTTCCAGGACCGGGTGGTCCTGGTCGGCGAGCGCGCGCAGCACCGTGCGGATGTCGAACGGCTTCTTGCGCTCCGGGTTGGTCTCGCGGGAGAAGATCTGCCCGACGGTGGTGAAGTCGCTGCCGGCGACGGCATGCGGGTAGCCGGAGATGTCCCGGTCGGCCGGGTCGGCGGTGACCGCCCGGCGCGGCCTGTCCTCGCCCGGCAGCACGTAGCTGTGCTCGTAGTGCGACAGCAGCACCCCGTGCGCCGCCCCCAGGTCCCGCGCCCAGTACTGCGCCTCGCCGTTGGGGCCCATCACCCGGTCGTAGCCGCCGATGCCGAAGTTGTCCTCGGCCGACACGCCGCCGGAGAAGTCCAGCGACTGCTTCCCGGTCAGCACCATCGCCGAGTCCGGGGTCATCACGAGAATGCCCTTGGTGTGCATGAGCATGGTGGCCTCGGCGTTCCAGTACGGCTGGGCGCCGACGTTGATCCCGGCCACCACCACGTTGATCTCGCCGCCGTCCTGCGTGAACCGCACGATGCGGCGCAGCGTGGCCGCGATCCAGTCCATGTTCTCGGTGCCGGAGTCCATCGCGATCCGTGCGCCTGCCGACAGCGCGTACCACTCCACCGGCACCCGCATCCGCTGCGCGAGGTCCAGCGCCGCGATCACCCGGGCGCACTCCGGCTCCGACAGCGCGCCCAGCGCCTTCGTCGGGTCGCCGAGCAGCACCACCCGGGACATGCCCTCCGGGTACCGCTCGGTGGGCGTGCTCGCCACCCCGGCCACGATCCCGGCCTTGTTGAGGCCCTTCGGCCGGCCGGCCGGGGCCAGCGCGCCGGAGTCGTCGAGGTCGTACTCGGTGAACGAGCCGCCCGGGCCCGCGATCATGCCGGTCAGCTCGTACGGGTAGACCGTGCCGCGGCGCCGCGCCCGCAGCACCTTCTGGCCGTAGTCGTCCAGCGGCTGGACCGGCTCCGACGGCGGGTCGCTGACCTCCAGCCGGACGCCGGTCGCCGCGTCGAAGGAGATGCGCACCGCGATCGGATGCAGCCGCCGGGTCGCCGGGTCCCGCTGGCGGCCGAGGAAGAGCACCTCCTCGACCCCGGCACCGGCCGTGGTGGGCACCACCCGCCTGGCGACCGCGTTGAGGTCCTCCGGCGTGAGGTCGCTGGGCGGCCAGACGTAGAGGAAGATGCGGTTGGTGTCCAGCCGCCGGTCCGGCGGCCGCTGCGACTGCTCCTTGCGGATCGTGTCGAAGCACGCGGCGAGCGCGCCCTCGGCCGCTGGCAGCGCGTGGATGCGGCCTTCGGCGTCGCGCAGCGGCGTGAGGTCACGGACCTGCGCCAGCGCGACCAGCCGTTCGTCGGACGGGTTCGCCGGCGCGACGCAGCGCAGCAGGTAGACGTCCTCATCGGCGGATGGCAGCCGGGTCAGGCCGAAGTGGCGCAGCCGCCCCAGTTGCAGCCGCTCGGCGATGAGCGGGTGCAGGCCCCGGATCAGCCGGTCCTCGCTCAGCCCGGACGCGGACGGCACGAACGTGAAGTGGTGATGCACCACGGCGCCGCTGTTCCCGGCGACGGTCGCCGTGACCCGGCGCAGCCTGCTGGGCAGCGCGGAGGCGGACAGCGCCGCGTGCAGCTCGGCGGCCATGACGTCCGCGTCGGCGGGCTGGCCGGGCCAGGTGAGGTAGATGTCGGCGACCAGGGCGGCCGGGTCCGGCACGGCCGCCGCCGTGTCCGCCACCGCCTGCAGCGCCCCGGACAGCTCGCCGAAGCCGGCGACCGTCGCCAGCAGCCGCTGGGACTGGCCGTCAAGCCGGAACCGGCCGGTGACGAACGGCCGTCCCCCGATCGGCTCGCAGCGCACCCCGGACAGCCCGTCCTCGCGGTAGTAGCGGCGGCTGACGACTTCCAGCAGCGGTCCGGCGCCGGCGCCGGGGCGGCTGATGCGCTGGCCCAGCAGCCGCACCAGCGGCTCCGGAGTAGCGACCATGGCGGCGATCCGCTCGCCGCGGTCGGCCGCGTCCGGGTGCTGATCGAGGTAGCGCAGGTGGCTGCGCACCCGGGTGTAGACCTCGGCGCGGGCACGGCGCAGCAGCGGCTGGGCGAACCAGCGGAACACCAGGCTGCGCGCGAGGTCCCCGATCACCGGGAAGCGCAGCTGGGTCGCCACGATCAGCCGCTCCAGCGCCTGCCCGACGGTCTCGCGCAGGTCCCCGCCCGGCGGCGCCTCGGTGAGCCACTGCTGCAGCAGCGCGGTGATCACCGCGGCGTCCGCCGCCGCCCGCTGCTGCGCTAGGAAGATCCGGAAAACGGCCTCCTCCAGCACGGGCGTGCGGTCGAGCCCGTCCACCCCGTAGTGGCCCAGCACCCGGAGCAGGCGGCCCCGGAAGGTTTCCGACAGCCCGGCCCGGTCGGCGTCCAGGCTCTGCAGGTAGGCGTGGAAGTACTCGCGCGGGCTGTGCACCCCGGTCTCCGCCCTGGTCTCCTCCCCCTCCGGCTTGTTGCGGCTGAGCTCGGACAGGTCCGCGAAGACCTCAAGCAGCCCGACCTCGCCCGCCAGCGGCCGGTGCGGCAGTTCCGCCCGGGCGGCGAGATAGCCGGCCAGTCCGCTGGCCCCGCCCCGGGAGCCGGTGTCGAAGCCGAGCAGCATGCTGCGCAGGTCCGCCAGGCCCCGCTGCACCTGGTTCGGCGCGGACATCCGGTCCGGCTCGCCGGGCAGGTCCAGGCCGGCCGCGGCGGCCCCGGGAGCCTCCGGCGGGTCGGCGCCGTCGAGCGGTTGCAGGCGCAGCAGCGGGGCGCCGGTCCCGACCTGGCTGCCGACCGTTACCAGGCACTCGCGCAGCAGCGCGCGGAACGGCGCCTGCAGCACGGTCTCCATCTTCATGCTCTCCAGCACCAGCACCGCGGCGCCCGCCTCGACCTCGTCACCGGCCGCGACCGGCGTGGCCACCACCAGCGCGGGCGCCGGGGAGCGCACGACGCCGCCCTCGTCGCGGCTGACGCGGTGCGTGACGCCGTCGACCTCCACCAGGTGGATCGGCCCGTGGGTGCCGGTGACCAGGCGGAACCGGTGGCCGTTGAGGTGGATCTGGCCGGTGTGCCCGGAGAACCGCTCCAGCGTCGCGTCCACGGTCCGCACGTCGTCGCCGGTGAGGAAGCCGACGCGGTACCGGCCGGGGCCGGTCTCGGCGACAGTGAGCCGGTAGCCGGCGCCCCGGAGCTTGAGGTCGATCGGGCGGCCGCTCTCATGCTGCACCTGCGGCCGCCCGCCGTGCGCGGTGGACAGCAGCCGTTGCAGCTCAGCCTGCTTCCCGTCCTGGTAGGCCTCGATCGCCGCGGCCGCGAGCGCGACGCCGGAGTGCCGCTGTGGCACCAGCCGGCCCTCGGCGCGGGCCCGGTCGATCCAGCCGGTGTCCGCGCGCCCGTCGACCACTTCGGGCTCGCCGAGCAGGTCGAGCACGAAGCTCTTGTTGGTGGTGCCGCCTTCGACCAGGACCGTCGTCTCGCGCATCGCGCGGCGCAGCCGCGACAGCGCCTCGTCGCGGGTCCGCCCGTAGGCGATGATCTTGGCGATCATCGAGTCGAAGTCGGCCGGGATCTCGTCGCCCTCCCGCACCCCGGTGTCGACCCGGATGCCCGGGCCGGCGGGCAGGTCCAGCAGCGCGATGCGGCCCGGGGCGGGCGCGAAGTCGCGGTCGGGATCCTCGGCGTTGAGCCGGGCCTCGATCGCGTGCCCCAGCTCCGCGGGCAGCGGGCCGGCCAGCTTCCCGCCCGCCGCCACGTGCAGCTGGGCCTTGACCAGGTCCACGCCGGTGGTGACCTCGGTGACCGGGTGCTCGACCTGCAGCCGGGTGTTCACCTCGAGGAAGGCCACCAGCTGATCGCCGGGGCGGTAGAGGAACTCCACCGTGGCGGCGCCGCGGTACCCGACCGCGAGCGCCAGCCGCTCGGCCGCCGCCTTGAGCTCGCCTGCCTGCCCGGCCGGAAGCACTGGCGAGGAGGACTCCTCGATGATCTTCTGATTGCGGCGCTGCACGGAGCAGTCGCGCACGCCCAGCGCCCAGGCCGTGCCCTGGCCGTCGGCGATCACCTGCACCTCGACATGCCGGGCGCCGGTCACCAGCCGCTCCAGGAAGACCACCCCGCTGCCGAACGCGCGCTCGGCCTCCAGCGAGGTGCGCTCGTAGGCGGCGGTGAGCTCGGCCGGGCCGGTGACGACGCGGATGCCGCGGCCGCCCCCGCCGGCGCTCGCCTTCAGCATCAGCGGGTAGCCGATCAGCTCGGCCGAGCGCAGCGCCGCGTCGAGGTCCGCCACCGGGCCGCGGCTCCAGGGCGCGACCGGGACGCCGGCCTCCTCGGCGATCAGCTTGGCGCCGATCTTGTCACCCAGCTTCCGCATCGCGCCCGGGTCCGGGCCGATGAACGTCACCCCGAGGTCGGCGCAGAGCTCGGCGAATGCCGGGTCCTCGGCAACGAAGCCCCAGCCGGCCCAGGCGGCATCGGCGCCGGTCTCGGCCAGCGCCCGGGCCAGCACGGGCAGGTCCAGGTAGGGGCGGGCCGCGGCGGGACCGAGGTAATAGGCGAGGTCCGCCTCCCGCACGAACATGGCCGT
>DASQSC010000452.1:0-2230 GCA_035642555.1 Streptosporangiaceae bacterium
CGGGCGATCATGGCCACCCGGAACGCGGTGTTCCCGCTGCACGGGCTGTTCCCCATCGACTAGGGCCGCGGGCCGCGCCGTTTCCCGGCCGTTACCACTGGTTTGGCTGGCCGGAAGGGCGCGGCAGGCAAATTGTGAAGAGCCGTGAGCATTGTGTGACCGGCTAAGGCTTGCCCTTTTCCGCACAGGACTTACGCTGGGGACAGAGGTGACTGATGCGCCGAATCCGGCTAGGCGCTAAGCACCGCGCGGAAGAGGGCCGCCATGTCTGCTGAGATGTCTGCTGAGACTCCCCTGAGTGACGTCAGGTTCCTGACCGTGGCCGAAGTGGCCTCGATCATGCGGGTGTCCAAGATGACCGTCTACCGGCTCGTCCACTCCGGAGAGCTAGAGGCCATCAGGGTTGGCCGTTCCTTCCGTGTCCCAGAGCAAGCGGTCAACCAGTACCTGCGGGAATCGTTTGTCGCGGCCAGCTGACGGGTACCGGGCAGCCAGGCTGACGAACGCTCGGCGACGGCGCCGCAGCGCCGCCAGGATGGCGGGCTGCCGGGACGCGGTAGCCTGAACCGTTGGCGTGTGCCCCAGCCAGTGAGGCGCCGGGCGTGCGCGGGCATGCCCGGTAACCTGACGTTCAGCGAGGATGTGTAGTGGGCTCCGTCATCAAGAAGCGCCGCAAGAGAATGGCCAAGAAGAAGCACCGCAAGCTGCTCCGCAAGACCCGGGTGCAGCGCCGCAACAAGAAGTAAAGCGCGCCGGGCCGCATGGGCCCGGCACGGCGCCGAGAGGGGGCAGGCGCGTTGGGCGAGGCACTGGCCGGAGCCATCGGCAACCTGGTGGCCATGCCTGCCACGGCCGCCTCGAATGGCCGTGCGGACGGCGCCGGCCGGCGGGCGGCGGGCCAGCCGAACGGCGCCGGCCACTGGCAGAAAGTGGGCTCAGGGCGCGGCATCGGCGGCACGGGCGGTTCGAGCGGTTGGGGCGGTTCGGACGGCACCGAGCGCGTGCAGGCCGCGGCTCGCCCGGCGGGCGGTCACCCGGACGGCACAGGTAACCCGCATGGATGGCGTGACCGGCTGGCCGGCGCGGGTGAACTGATCCTGCGCGAACTCGCTGGCGCCACGGCCGCCGACAGCTTCGGCTTCGACCCTGAGTTCAACACCCGGGTGCTGATCCCGCTCGGCCGGGCCCTCTACCACCACTGGTTCCAGGTCCGCATGCAGGGACTCGAGCACGTGCCGGGCGAGGGCGCGGCGCTGGTGGTGGCCAACCATTCCGGCACCCTGCCGCTGGACGCGATCATGCTCCAGACGGGGCTCCACGATGAGCACCCCGGCCACCGCAACGTGCGGCTGCTCGGCGCCGACCTGGTCTACCGGTTCCCGCTGCTCGGCGCCATCGCCCGCAAGGGCGGGCACACCCCGGCCAGCCCGGCGAACGCGGACGCGCTGCTGCGGGCCGGCGAACTGGTCGGAGTGTTCCCGGAGGGGTTCAAGGGCGTCGGCAAGCACTTCACCGAGCGGTACCACCTGCAGCGCTTCGGGCGGGGCGGGTTCGCCGTCACCGCCATCCGGGCCCGGGTGCCGATTATCCCGTGCGCGATCGTCGGGGCCGAGGAGACCTACCCGATGATCGGCGATATCAAGCCGCTGGCCCGGCTGTTCGGGCTGCCCTATTTCCCGGTCACGCCGCTGTTCCCGTGGCTGGGCCCGCTGGGCGCGGTGCCGCTGCCATCCCGGTGGATCATCGAGTTCTGCCCGCCGGTGGCCACGACGGGCTACTCGCCCGGCGACGAGGACGACCCGGCGGCGGTCGCGGACCTCAGCGGCCGGATCCGGGGCACGGTCCAGCGCAAGCTGGATGAGCTGCTGCCCGAGCGCGGACCCGCTTTCGGGCCGTCCCGCCTGCCCTGACCCCGGCGCGTTCCTGGACGCCGGCGGTCCTGGGCGTCGGCTGTCCTCACCCCGGCTGTCCTGACTCCGGCTGTCCTGACTCCGGCTGTCCTGACTCCGGCTGTCCTGACTCCGGCGCGGCTCTGATTCCGGCGCGGTCCTGACTCCGGGCGCGCTAGGCGCGCGGCCGCTACTGCGACGACCGGCCGGCGGGGCGCCGCGGCAGCCGCGGCGCCGACCGGGCCAAGCGCGCCGCTGGCCGGGCAATCCGCTCTGCCGCACCGGCGATGTCCGGCGCCGGCCGGGACGCACGCGCGCCGGGCCGGAGCAGCCGCGCCACC
>DASQSC010000453.1:0-3248 GCA_035642555.1 Streptosporangiaceae bacterium
GGGTCGCCACCGCCGCCGAGGTCCGGGTGGGCGACGACGGCACACTGCACGTGCTGCGGCTGGTGACCGCCTTTGACTGCGGCGCGGTCATCGACCCGGCCAACCTGGCCAACCAGGTCGAGGGCGCCACCGTGATGGGCCTGGGCGGGGCGCTGTTCGAGCAGGTGGACTTCGCCGACGGCGTGATCCGCAACGCCTCGCTGTCGCAGTACCGGGTGCCCCGACTGCCGGACGTCCCGCCCGTAGAGGCCATCCTGGTCGACCGCCCGGACCAGCCGTCGGCCGGCGGAGGCGAAACCCCGCTGATCGCCGTGGCCCCGGCGCTGGCAAACGCCATCCGGGCCGCCACCGGCACCCGGCTCCGCTCCCTGCCGCTCGCGCCCCAGGGAAAAATCAGCCGCATATGACCGCATCCGCTATACCGCTTTGGGGGACCTCTCAACGCTGCGGCCTGACTCACTCCCATCCCGGCCAGACCCGCAGCTCTCCCCGAACACCCGCCGCAGTTCGGCGTTGTGGTCCGGCCCGTTGACCATGCCGATTGTCATCTGGGCGCCGAACTTGCTCTCCGCGCTGGTGATGGACTCCGCCAGGGTGCGCAGGTTGCGCCGCAGCGACCCGGTGTCGGGGAGATCGGGGACGCCTTTCAGGCTGTTGAGCGCATCGACGACAGGCTCTGTCTTGCCCTGCCACCGCCGGTAGATTGTGGTCTTGCCCGCCCGGGCGCGCGCGGCCACGGCGTCCATGGTCAGGCGGTCATAGCCCACCTCGGCAAGCAGGCGAGCGTGGCCTCCCGCAACGCCAGGTCACGTGAGCTGTCGAGGGGACGGCCGCCACGGCCGCGGGGGGCGCTGTCATGTGACGATGTCCTTGCGGCGGAAATGGCGGAACGCCAGCGCGAACAGGACGAGCGCGTAGGAAACCGAGACCGCGGCTCCCTCGACCATCGCGCCCCACGACAACTGGGCCGAGAACGCGTCCAGCCAGGCGAACTGCCAGTGCGTGGGCAGGATCTCCCGCCACGAGCCGAGCGCGGTCACCTGGTCGAGGATGCTGCTGACGATGACGAGTCCGACCGCGCCGCCCACCGCGCCCAGCGGTGAGTCGGTGGTGACCGAGAGCAGGAACGCGAGCCCCGCCACCACCAGCAGGGTGATCATGACGTATACCAGGGTGATTCCCGTCCGGGCCAGCGCTGTGCCGTAGGGGAGCTCGATTTGGGTGACGGGCAGCCGCAGCGGGTGCCAGCCGAACGTCACCGTGCCGGCCAGCAGCGACATGGCCGGGAAGATGATCACGGCGACGGCCGCGTAGCCGAGCGCCACAGTCATTTTCTGGCGCAGCAGGCGGGTCCGCGGGACCGGCGCGGCGAGCAGGTAGCGCAGCGACGCCCAGTTCGCCTCGCTGGCGATCGTGTCGCCGCAGAACAGCGCGACGGCAACCACCAGCAGGAAACTTGCCGAGGCGAAGAAGCTGAACGCGGCGAAGTTGAGCCCGCCGTCGGTGGCGAGGTCGAGCAGTTCAGGTGGGGCGCTGCCCGGCTGCGGCGGGCCGCCGAGTTCGAACGCGCCGACCAGGATCCACGGCAGGGCCAGCAGGATGAGGAAGGCCACCATGGTCCGGCGCCGCCGTAGCTGGCGGATGACCTCCACCCGCAGCGGCAATGTCCGGCGCGGGTCGTAGCCGGGGGTGGCCAGGGCGTGGGGGTCCGGGGTGCCTGCGGCTGGGGTGGCGGGTTCCGGCCCGGCCGGGTTCACGCTGGCGGTCACGGCGCGCCGCCCTGGCTGCCGGCCAGATCGCTGCCGGGTGAGGCGAGGCCGTCGCCGCCGGGTGCGCCGTGGCCGTTGCCTGGGGTGGCGATGAGCGCAAGGAAGGCGTCCTCCAGGTGGCGGCTCGGGCCGACGCGGTCCACCGGCACGCCCGCCCCGACCAGTGCCGTGACCACTGCGGAGGGTGGCACGCCGTCGTGGTGGACCAGCACCCCGTCCGGGTGTGGTTCCGCTCCCTCGATCCCGTTCATCGCGCGCAGGACAGCGACGGCGTGCTCCGGCTCGGGTGTCCCGACCATGAGCGCGCCGGCATCACCGATGATCTCCGCGACCGGCCCGGCAGCGAGCCGGCGGCCCCCGTGCATGATCACCACGTGGGTGCAGGTCTGCTCGACCTCGCCGAGCAGGTGGCTGGACAAGATCACGGTCCGGCCAGCGGCCGCGTAATCCAGCAGGACATCGCGCATCTCCCTGATCTGCGGCGGGTCCAGGCCGTTCATCGGCTCATCGAGCACCAGCAGGTCCGGCATGCCCAGCATGGCCTGGGCGATGGCTAGCCGCTGGCGCATGCCGCGCGAGTAGGCCCGGACCTTCCGGTCGATGGCGGCGCCGAGGCTGGCGACCTCCAGCGCCTCGGCCAGGTGGGCGCCGCCGGCCGGGCGGCCGGTCGCCCGCCAGTACAGGTCGAGGTTGGCCCGCCCGGACAGATGGGGCAGGAAGCCCGGGCCCTCCACGAATGACCCGAGCCGGGCCAGGGCGGGCGACCCGGGGTGCACCCGGCGGCCGAAGATCGTGACCGTGCCGGCCTGCGGATGCAGCAGCCCCATCAGGGCCCGCAAGGTGGTGGTCTTGCCCGCCCCGTTGGGCCCGAGCAGGCCTAGGATCTGCCCGCGTTCCACCCGCAGCGACAGGTCATCCACCGCGAGCTGGCCGTCCCGGAACCGCTTGGTCAGCCCGCTGATCTCCAGAGGCACCTCGGCCAGTTCGGGAATGAAGTCGCCGCGGCCGCGGCGACGGCCGAGGGTCAGGATGAGCGCGGCCACCACCAGCGCCGCGGCTGGTGCTCCCCATACCCACCAGGGCACCCCGCTGTTGACCACCGTCAGGGCAGGGTCGGACGGCATGATCATTCCCGGCCCGGCCAGCGCCACCCGGTAGACGGCGGGCGACGCCGGGGTGGCGTAGGCATAGTCGGTGGTGGTCAGCACCAGCCGGATCCGGTGCCCAGGGGAGAAGTCGTAGTCGATCGCGGGCAGCGCGATGGTGACCACCCGGCCGGCCCGCGCCCCGGTGATCCGCACCGGCGACACCAGCTGGTTGGGCAGGGTGGCGTTGCCCGCCTGGTCCACGTCGTAGACCTTGGCGAACAGCGTCACCTCGGGCGCGCCTGAGACGGCGACCCTGACCGTCGGGGACCCGGTCAGCTGGATCGGGCTGGACAGCGGCGCGGAGGTGAAGGCCGCGCTCTGGCCCGGCATG
>DASQSC010000454.1:0-2354 GCA_035642555.1 Streptosporangiaceae bacterium
GTTCAGACAGAGGTCGGGAAGGCGGCCGACGTCGCCGTTCGCATCGCAGGGATCACCGGGGTCACCCAGGCCGAGGACGTGACCGGCCCGTACGACGTCATTGTCCGCGCGGAAGCGGACAACGTCGACGATCTCGGCCGCCTGGTCGTTGCCCAGATCCAGAACGTCGCCGGTATCACCCGCACTCTTACGTGCCCCATCGTTCATATTTGAACGGGTGGCGCGGCTGGCGGCCCGGCCCGCGGGAGGGGCTTCCTGCCCGGCCCGGCCGGAGGCACGCCGTCGCCGCCGACCGGAGTCAGCAGTCGGCAGCCGTCGTGAGCAGGCCCGTCAGGGCGGCAGTGCGGGCGCCGAGCCCGAGCCTTACGGCAGCGGCCAGGTCGGCGGGGGAATCGACGTCACGCCGCAGGCTCGCCAGCCCCGGCAGGATCACCTCGGCTGCCCCGGCCGAGCGGTGGCGTGCGGCCGAGCCGGGCCCGAACCGCGGCGCGAACCGGGTTCCCGGCCGGGCGGCATACAGAGTGGTACCGGTGCCGGCCGCATCGGGGACGAACGCCTGCGGCCACCGCGCCGCCGCCAGCAGGCCCTGGCGGAGCTCACCGGGCCGGAGCGCGGGCAGGTCCGCGGTGAGCGCGGCGATGCCCGTGCCGGGCCACCGGGCCGCCGCGGCGGCGGCACCGTGCCGGAGCGCCGGGTTGAGCCCGCGGCCGGGCTGGTCGGCGACGATCACCGCGCCCGCCTCGGCCAGCACCGCTGCCGCCCGGAGGTCGTCGGTGACCACGATCACCCCGGCGGCTGCCTGGCAGGCAACCGCGGCGGTCACCGTATCCGCGGCCATGGCCAGCGCCAGTTCGGCGCGATGCGGGCCGGCCAGGGCGGCAAGCCGCGACTTGGCGCGGGCCAGCACCTTGACGGGGATCACGAGCGACCAGCGGGGCGCGGCGCGGGCTGGATCGGCCGGGTCGGCGGGCATGGCTAAGTCATTTCCCGCCGGTCTCCGGCCTGCTGCGCGTCGCCCGGCATCACGGACACACCCTAACGACCCCGCTCGGCGGCACCGGGTGCTGCTGCCCTGAACTCGACATGGCGGGGCCGGAACCGGGACACTGACGACATGAGGGGTGGGAAGGCCGCGCGATGACTGATAACGCCAGCCCAGCAGATGCCAGCCCAGCAGAGCTGGGTTACTCGCCCGCCTGCCGGCGGGCCATCGGGTTCTTCTTCCCGCCGGCCATCAAGGCGCTGATGAGGCGGGACTGGCACGGCCACGAGCACGTGCCCCGCACCGGCGGGGCGATCCTGGCTCCCAATCACCTGTCGTACGCCGATTTCATGCCGGTGGCGCTGTTCTCGTATCAGGCGGGCCGGTTCCCGACGTTCCTGATCAAGGGGTCCGCGTTCGAGCTCGCCGGGCTGGGGGCGTTCCTGCGGGCCGCCGGCCAGCTGCCGGTGGAGCGCGGCCAGGCGGACGCGGCACTGGTGCTGAAGGACGCCGAGCGCCAGCTCGCGGCCGGCGAGTGCGTGATCGTCTACCCGGAGGGCACCGCCAGCCGCGACCCGGACCTGTGGCCGATGGTGGGCAAGACCGGCGTGGCCCGGCTGGCGCTGGCCACCGGCGCGCCGGTGATCCCCATCGCTCACTGGGGCGCGCAGGCGATCCTGCCCTACGGCAGTAAGCGCCCGCACCTGCTGCCGAGGGCCACCGTCCGGTTGCTGGCGGGACCCCCGGTAGACCTGTCGGCCTTCGCCGGGAAGCCGCTGGACCGGACCACACTGCGCGAGGCGACCGCGGTGGTGATGGCGGACATCACGGCGCTCCTGCAGCAGTTGCGGGGCGGGCAGCCGCCGGCTCAGCCCTTCGATCCCGTCGCTGCCCGCCGCGCCGGGCGGCAGGCGGCGCAGGCACCCGGCGGTGCCGGCAGCCCCGGCGGTGATGACAGCCCCGGCGGGAGCGAGAGCCCCAGCGGCACCGAGAGGCCCGGCGACCCGGCTTCATCGGAGGCCGCGCCGGCATGAGGGCGGCGGTGATGGGCGCCGGCTCCTGGGGCACCACGTTCGCGCAGGTGCTCTGCGACGCTGGCACCCCGGCCGTGCTCTGGGGCCGGCGGGCTGAGGTCGCCGAGTCGATCAATGCCCGGCACGAGAACCCCCGTTACCTGCCCGGCGTGACCCTGCCCGGCGACCTGCGCGCAACCTGCGAGCCCGCTTCCGCGCTGGAGGGCGCCGATGTCGTGGTGCTGGCGGTGCCCGCGCAGCGGCTGCGGGACAACCTGACCGCCTGGGGCTCGCTGGTCCCGCCCGATGCGCTGCTCGTGAGCCTGATGAAGGGCATCGAACTCGGCACGCACCAGCGG
>DASQSC010000455.1:0-2647 GCA_035642555.1 Streptosporangiaceae bacterium
CATGACCATCTCGCTGACGGTGGGCACCAGGCTGCCGCCCTACCCGACGTCCATGGGCCGGGTGCTGCTCGCCCACCTGCCCGGGGCCGAGCTGGACGCGCATCTGCGCCGGACCGAGCTGCGCCGGCTCACCGAGCACACCATCACCGACGAGGCCGAGTTCCGCGACGTGCTGGCCGCCGTCCGGCGCCGCGGCTGGGCGGCGGTGGACCAGGAGCTGGAGGCCGGGGTGCGCTCCATCGCGGTGCCGATCCGGGACAGCTCCGGCAAGGTCATCGCCGCCATCAACGCCAGCGCCCACGCCGCCCGGGTGCCCATGCGGACACTGGAGAAGCAGTTCCTGCCCAAGCTGACCGGCGCCGCCCGGCAGATCGACGGCGAGCTTGCCGCCCGGATGGCGGTCGGCGGCCGGATCCTGTAACTCCCCGGCTGACCGGCCATCTCATGCCTGGCCAGCGGGTATACAGGGGGGCCATGAGCCGTTCCCGCGTCCGGCCGGGCCGGAGCCTGGCAGGCTGCGCGCTGGCGCTCGCCGTGGCGTGTGCGGCGTGCAGCAGCGCGCCCGCCGGTGATGCCCGCCCCAGCCGCGCCGCCGCCCCGGCCAGCAGCGCGGGCAGTCCGGACGGTGCGGGCGGGGCGGGCAGCAGCAGCCCCCGGCCGGCCCCGCGATCCTGCGCGGCCCAGGTGTACGGGCGGATGACCGAGGCGCAGCGGGTCGGCCAGTTGTTCATCGTCGGCCTGCCCCGCGACCGTCTCTCCGCCGCCACCGCCGGCGCCATCACCGGTTATCACTTCGGCTCGGTGCAGTTCATCACCACCAGCACCGCGGGCGTGGCAGGGATCCGGCCGGTCACCAGCGCCACCCAGCACCTCGCCTCGGCCCGGGCGACCGCGGGCGCGCGCTACTTCATCGCCGCCAACCAGGAGGGCGGCGAGGTCCAGGCGCTGCAGGGGCCGGGATTCGCGACGATCCCGGCCGCGACCGAGCAGGGCCTGATGCCGCCCGCGGCGCTGCGGCGGTCCGCCGCGGGCTGGGGCCGCGAGCTGCGGGCGGCGGGGGTGAACCTCAATTTCGCCCCGGTCATGGACACCGTCCCGGCCGGCAGTGAGAACCTGAACCAGCCGATCGGGGTGCTGCACCGCGAGTTCGGCCAGGACCCGGCCACCGTGGCCGCGCATGGCGTCGCCTTCATCCGCGGCATGACCAAGGCCGGGGTGTCGGTGACCGCGAAGCACTTCCCCGGCCTGGGGCGGGTTGCCGGGAACACCGACTTCAGCTCCGGGGTGACCGACAGCGTGACCACCCGGGACGACGCCTACCTGCAGCCGTTCCGGGCCGCGGCCGGGGCCGGCGTGCCGTTCGTGATGGTCGCGCTCGCCCGGTACACCCGGATCGACCCGGGCCAGCTGGCGGTGTTCTCGCCGGCCGTCATGCGCGGGATGCTGCGGCAGCGGCTCGGCTTCCGCGGGGTGATCGTCTCCGACGATCTCGGGGCGGCGGTGGCCGTGGCGGAGGTGGCCCCTGGCCAGCGGGCTATCAGGTTCCTGGCCGCCGGCGGCGATCTGATCACCTCGAAATACCCCGGCCCGGCCATGGCCATGGCCCGCGCGGTGCTCGCCCGGGCCCGCGCCAGCCAGGGATTCCAGCGCACCGTGAGTTCCGCCGTGATGCACGTGCTGGCCGCCAAGCACGCCGCCGGCCTGCTGCCGTGCGGGCGCGGCTGACTTGGCCCGGTCAGGTCCCCGGTAGCCCTGTCCGGCCATGCGGGGGCCGTCGGCCGTTAGCCGCCGGCCATCGCGCCCACGACCATGAAGGGCTCGCTGCCGGCGGCGACCGCCGCCGGCAGCGGTGCGTCCGGCTGCTCGTTGGACAGGTCCTGCTCGCAGGCGAAGAACCGGATGAACGCCCGGCGCCGCCCGCGGGCCCGGTCCCGGATCGTCCCGCGCAGCATGGGGTAGCGCTCCTCCAGCGCGTCGAGCACGGCGCGCTGGGTGACCTGGCCCGCGACTTCGAGCTGCACCTCGCCGTTCACCTGCGCGAGCGTCCGCAGGTGCGCGGGCAGCGCGACCCTGATCATGGCAGCGTCTGGACCTCGACCGACAACACCCGCGGGAGGTCGTGCACGATCGGGGCCCAGCTGTCGCCGGCGTCGGCGGATGCGTAGACCTGGCCGCCGGTGGTGCCGAAGTAGACGCCGCAGTCATCGAGCGAGTCGATCGCCATCGCGTCCCGCAGCACGTTCACGTAGCAGTCGCGCTGCGGCAGGCCGTCGGCCAGCGGCACCCACTCGTTCCCGCCGCTCCGGCTGCGGTAGACGCGCAGCCTGCCGTCCGGCGGGTAGTGCAGCGAGTCGCTGGTGATCGGGACCACGAACACGGTGTCAGGCTCGTGCGCGTGCACGCCGATCGTGAACCCGAAGTCGGTCGGCAGGTCGCCGCTGACCTCCTGCCAGGAGTCACCGGCGTTGTCGCTGCGCATGACGTCCCAGTGCTTCTGCATGAACAGCACGTCCGGCCGGGCGGCGTGCCGGGCCAGCCGGTGCACGCAGTGCCCCACCTCGGCGTCCTCGTCCGGGATGCCCTCCGACCGCAGCCCCCGGTTGATGGGCTGCCACGACTTGCCGCCGTCGTCGCTGCGGAACGCGCC
>DASQSC010000456.1:0-4600 GCA_035642555.1 Streptosporangiaceae bacterium
CGCCCTCCCGGCCGGTCGCGGCGGGCCGCCGGCCGGGCCAGCGGCTGGCCAGCGCCGGGCGCAGCGGCCGGTCGCGGTAGCCGCCGTCGGCGAGGCCGGCCCGGCGCTCGAACACGTTCGCGGCCCCGAAGTCACCGGTGAGCGCCCACGACACCGCCGCCGCCAGGAAGTACAGCGGCACCATCGGCAGCCCCCCGCAGCAGGCGAACTGGGTGGCGTGCCGGGCCTCGTGCGCCAGCAGCGCCGGCGAGCCCGCCAGCCGGCCGGCGTCGTACCTGGTCAGGATCACGTTGCCGACGCAGAACGCCGGGGCCGGCGGCACCGGCAGCCGGTACCGCTCGCCGACCAGCAGCCCGTCCGGTCCCCGCGCCAGCCGGGCCCGGCCGGCGGCCGCCACCAGGATCCCGGCCAGCGTCGACCCGTTGACCAGGTTGACCGCCAGCCGCACCCGGTACCCGGTGCGCATCCGCGCCGCCCGGGCCGGCCCGGCGGCCAGCGCCGGATCCGCCGCGCGCATCGCGGTCAGGGGCCGGCCAGCGGGTCGGGGGTGCTCGCCACCGCCCCGGCCGGGGCCGCCGCTGGCAGCGCCGGCATGCTGAGCGGCACCATCGCGTGGTCGCGGTGCGCGGCCATCGCCGCCTGGTGGTAGTCCTCGAGCGACCGCCGGAGCCCGGGGTCGGCGTAGGGACGGCCGTCGATCAGCGGGCCCTGCCGCCGCTCGATCACCGCTACCACGTCATCGCCGGCCAGGGTCTTGTTCGTCTCCAGCGCGTGGGCCAGGCACAGCACCTGCTCCCGGTTCTCGGCGAGCACCCGCTGGACCTGCTCCAGCAGGCCGCCCAGGGTGTCCTCGATCCGGTCGGCCAGCGCCCGCCGCAGCTCGGCCTCGGGGTCCTGGCCCTTCTTCTTCCGGCCGCCCTGCCCGCCGCCGGGCGAGCCGACCTCCAGCCGCTTGGCCGTCGAATAGGACGACACCGTCGAGCCCATTCCCCAGAAGCCCTCCATGAAGGAGGCCACCGTGGTCGCCGACTCCAGGTCACCGGACACCCCGGAGGAACTGTCGCCGCCGAAGAACATCCGCTCGCCCGCCAGCGATGCCAGCGAGACCAGGATGTCGCTCTCGTACTCGCTGCGCCAGCGGGTGAACTGGTCCTCGGGCGGGATGCTCGCGACCATGCCGAGGTAATCGCTGCCCCGCTCGATGGTGGCGATGTCGATCTCGAGGTGCTGGCGGGTGCGGTAGGCGATCAGCGCGTGACAGGCCTCGTGGACCGCGACCGCGTGCCGTTCCCGCTCGATGTACTCGACGCCCTCGGGCGGCCCGAGCTCCTTGAGCTGCTTGGCCTTGATCACGTCCCGCCAGCTGATCACGTCCCGGCCGTCCCTGATCGCGGTGATCAGCGCCTCGTTGACCAGGTCCTTGATGGTGGCGCCGGTGGCGTAGGGGGTGATGACCGCCAGCTTGTCGACCTGCTCCGGCGTCAGCTCGTGCCCCACCTTTGCCAGGTAGCCCTCATAGGTGCGGACCCGGCCGGCCTTCGACGGGTACCCCACCTTGTAGATCCGGTCGATCCGGCCCGGCCGCAGCAGCGCCTCGTCCAGCGACTCCGGCATGTTGGTCGCCATCATGACCAGGATCCGGTACTTCGGCGGCGGCTTCGGCCGCATGCCGAACATCCGCCGGACGTGGCGGTTGATGAACCCGCGCGGCTTCTTCAGCCCGGACAGCTCGGTGAGCAGGGCCTCCAGCGTGCCCATGCCGCCACCGCCGCCGCCCATGCCCATGCCCATGACCTGCTTGCTGCGGCGGGTGCCGGGCTCGTCGCCAGTGGTCGAGGCGTCCATGGCGTGCCGGGTGAGCAGCCACCTCGCATCCTCGGACAGGTACGAGAACCCGTGGCACCCGGCCCGCTGGAACGGCGCGGGCGACATCCCGCGCGGGAAGTTCGGGCCGCCCTGGGCCAGCGCCCCGCGGCGGCCGAGCGAGTCGGCCTCGTCGAAGAACACGATCACCCCGCCGTACCGGAGCGCCAGCCGCCGCAGCCGCCGGAACAGCGACTTGACCTTGAGGATCCCGACGCCCATGAACATGTTGATGAACGCGCCGGGATCGACGAACACGTACGGACGGCCGGTCTCGCCGGCGACCGCCTCGGCCATCAGCGTCTTACCGGTGCCCGGTGGTCCCCACAGCAGGATGCCGCCGGGCACGTACCCGCCCTTGGCCTCGATCGTCTCCGGGCTCTCCAGGAACAGGATGTTTTCCTTCACGCGCTCCAGCACGTGGTCCTGGCCCCACACGTTGGCGAACCGGGTCTTGATGTCGTCGGGGTAGTAGACGTCCACCCCGCCCTTGGACAGGAACCAGAAGATCGCGGCGAACTGCAGCACGACGAACAGCAGGATGACGACGAGCTGGAGTATGAACGGCAGCGCGTGCCAGATGTAGGTCGGCATCCGCAGCAGCGCCACCACCGCGTTGGTGTGCGTGACCTTGCCGGCCACCACCGCGATCACGGCGATCCAGAACAGCCAGCTGAGCACGCGCCAGAGCCGGAACCTGGTCCACGGCGACAGGCGGCGCCGGGTGAGCCGTTCCGTTCCGCCGAAGAACGTCTGGGTCCAGAACCGGTGGTATCCGGCCCAGTGCTCGCTGATCAGGAAGTGGATCTGGCGCAGCGCCTCCAGCCCGGCCAGCACGATCACCCAGGCCCCGGCCCTGACCTCGATCCGCACTCCGTCGGAGAACGGGATCCCCGGGTCGTTGATCAGCGCTGACCACAGCAGGATGACCCATATCAGGACCAGCAGCAGCAGGAACTTGATCCGGTCCCAGAACGCGAGCGGCTTGCGGGTGCGGCGCTCGTCGTGCCGTGGCCGGACCTCGGGCGGGCTCACTCCCTCGTGCCCCTGGTGCGGACCCGTGGGTGCGGTCGTCATCATGAGCTCCTGACGGTGAACGATGTCATGACTGTATTAATCTCGCCCCGGTCATGCTGGTAGCAGCTGGTCAGGCAGTGCATGAACAGTACGTAGACCTTTGACGAGTCGGAGTTGGTGAACGCCACCTGGTCGAAGGTGTCGGTCGTGCCGTCCGGATAGGTGTACTGGAACGTCACCCGGACCCCGTGCACCCCATGGCCGGGGTCGAGCGTGGCGTCGTGCAGCAGGTGGAACCGGCGGAGCGGGAACCCCTGCTGCGCCGCGCCCTGCCGGGCCGTCTGGGTCACCGGCAGGAAGAAGTCGCGCAGCGAGTTGTAGGACATGTTGCCCTGCGCGGTCGAGTTGAGCTTGCCGACCATCGCGAACACGAACGGCTGCGCCGTGGATGAGCTGAGGACGTGCCGGGCCGACGGGGCGGTGGCGCCGTCGTAGCCGACCGACCAGATGCCGCTCGGGCCCGACGGTGCCTTGCCGCCGTTGAGCGCGGCTGCCAGCGACTTGTCGGGGACCTTGTGCCAGCCGCCCGGGACCTTGAAGTACGTCTGGTCGCTGGTGCCGGAGTCCGCGATGTACGTATACCGGGGCGCGGCGCAGCCGGCGACGAGGACCGCGGCCAGAATCGCCGCCAGCCCGGCGAGGCCCTTGCCGGTGCGGGCCGCCCTGCTTGCCAAAGGGCGCGACCTCCAGCCTGATTGACCTTGCCCGTTACCTATCTGTTATCGCGAGTATGACCCGTGAGGTCGGCACGGGCATAGGTCTGAATGCGAACTTCCCATTAGAACGCTTACGGTACCTTCCCGGTTCATCGGTAACGGAACACCCTCTGCGGATGGTCTCAGCGAACCGGCAGCCTCTCTCAACCCGGCTCTCAGCCAAGACCGGTGGACTCCGGATGGCGGGGCGCCCCGGTGCCCGCCCGTCACCCCGGCTCAGGCCCGGGGCGCACCCCGCCACCACCCGCGAGCGGCCGCCCCGGGGGCGCACCCGCTGGCCCCCGGGGCGGCCGCGCCGGGGGCCGGTAGGGTGCTCCCATGTCAGGGGACGCCGATGCGGTGGTGGTCGGCAGCGGGCCGAACGGTCTCGCGGCAGCGGTCACGCTGGCTGCCGCCGGCCTGCGGGTGCTGGTGATCGAGGGGGCGGCCGGAGCGGGCGGTGGCTGCCGCACCGAGGAGCTGACGCTGCCGGGGTTCCGGCACGACGTGTGCGCGGCCGCCCACCCGCTCGCGGTGGCGTCCCCGTTCTTCCGCCGGTTCGGCCTGGCTGCCAGG
Organism: Streptosporangiaceae bacterium; assembly: GCA_035642555.1. Lineage (GTDB taxonomy): Bacteria > Actinomycetota > Actinomycetes > Streptosporangiales > Streptosporangiaceae > JAIRTY01. Next base: position 4,212 of record DASQSC010000456.1, read on the forward strand.
GGGGTGCGGTTCGCCCGCCCGGCGGTGGAGTTCGCGCACCCGCTGGACGGCGGCCGGGCCGGTATCGTCACCAGGTCGGTGGCGCAGACCGCGGCCCGGCTCGGCCCGGACGCCGGCTCCTACCAGCGGCTGATGCTGCCGCTGGCGGCCGGCGGCGACGAGGTCGCGGACGCGCTCCTGTCCTCGCTGCGGCGGCCGCCCCGGTACTCGCGGGCGCTGATGGTGTTCGCCCGCAACGGGCTGCTGCCGGCGCGCGGCATCGCCCGCCGGTTCCGCACCGATGAAGCGCGCGGCCTGGTGGCCGGCGTGGCCGCCCACACGATGCGGCCGCTTGGTCTCCCGCCCACCGGCGGGGTCGCGCTGCTGCTCACGATGCTGGCCCACACGGC
>DASQSC010000457.1:0-3885 GCA_035642555.1 Streptosporangiaceae bacterium
GCCTTCGATCTGCCCGGCGTGCGGGTTCACCGCGTACACCCGGCCCGCGTACCCGCCGGTGATGATGTTGTGCAGGATCGCCCGGCCCACCGTGCCCGGGCGCCGGCTCGCGCCGACCACCGCCACCGAGTCCGGGCGCAGCAGCGGCCGCAGGCTCGCCACGTCGGCACGGCTGTCCCGCCGGTCCACCGCAGCCAGGTAGGGCTCCCAGGACGGGTCGGCATCGTCGCGCGGCAGGTCGAACGACAACTCGAACACGCCGCCGGCGAGCCCGCGCCGAGCGTGCAGCCCGGCGTCGGCGAACACCTTCAGCATCTCGCCGTTCTCCGCCAGGACCGACGCGGTGAAGGTGCGGACGCCGCGGCCGCGGGCGGCCGAGACCAGGTGCTCGAGCAGCAGCGTGCCAGCCCCACGGCCGTGCATATGGTCGGCCACCGCGAACGCTACCTCCGCCGCGCCGGGCTTCCCCGTCAGCTCGTAGCTGGCGCACCCGATCACCTGGCCGTCCAGCAGGGCCAGCAAGGCGAGATGATCCTGCCCGGGGTCCCGGCACAGCCGGCCTGCCTCCTGCTCGCCCGCCACCCGGCTGAAGCTGAAGAACCGCAGATAGGCGTTGTCCGGGGACATCGCCTCGTGCAGGGCCTTGACGGCCGCCAGATCGGCAGCCGCGGCGGTGCGGATGTGGACGGTGGCGCCGTCAGAGAGCAGGGCGTATACGCCGCCATCAGCTGTGACAGGGGTGGACATGGCGGCCCCTTTCCGGCCATCGCTTCCGGTTGCTCTCGCCCCCGCTGGTGCTCCTGAACTGCTGTTCTCATGGTCGGCCGCGGGACCTGTCCCCGCACCGGGCCTAAGTCCCCGGCCGCGGGGACGACTGGCCCTGCGGGGCGGTCCACGGTCACGGTCAGGGCCGAACGGCCTGGAAGCAAGAGGCCAGCGGCCGCGACGCGCCGGGGCGCTGGCCGTTATCGTGGCCGGGACGGGCTTTGGGAGGCGCGATGGAGCCAGCCGGCCAGGCGGGGGGCCGCCTCGTCATTCAGCGTGATGGCCTTGACCAGCTGCTCGCGGCGCTCCGGCAGCGGGGCTTCCGGCTGATCGGCCCGTCCCTGGCCGACGGCGCAATCGGCTACAGCGACATCACCTCGGCCGCTGACCTGCCGGCCGGGTGGACCGATGACCAGGAAGGCGGCAGCTACCGGCTGCGGCGCCGGGACGACGATGCCCTGTTCGGGTACAACGTGGGGCCGCAGTCGCCGAAGCGGTACCTGTTCCCGCCGTCGAGCCTGCTGTGGCGGGGACAGCAGGACGGCGGCGAGCTCACCGGCGGGGCGGGCGAGGAGCCGCGGCAGCGGCTGGCGTTCATCGGCGTCCGGGCCTGTGAGCTGCACGCCATCGCGATCCAGGACCGGGTCTTCCTGGGCGGGGATCACCCGGATCCTGACTACCGGGCCCGGCGGGAGGACGCGTTCGTGGTGGCGGTCAACTGCGGACAGGCCGGCGGGACGTGCTTCTGCGTGTCCATGGGCACCGGGCCGCGGGCAGCCGCCGGGTACGACCTGGCGCTGACCGAGCTGCTCGGCGCGGGCGGCCACCGGTTCCTGGTGGAGACCGGGACCGGACGGGGCGCCGAGGTGATGGCCGAGGTTGACCACCTGCCCGCCACCGCGGCGGACACCGCGGCGGCGGATGAGATCGTGGCTGCCACGGCCGCTTCGATGGGGCGGTCGATGGACACCGGCGGGATCAAGGAGCTGCTGTATGAGAACCTTGACCACCCCCGCTGGGACGACGTGGCCTCCCGCTGCCTGTCGTGCGGTAACTGCACGATGGCCTGCCCGACATGCTTCTGCTTCCGGGTGGAGGACGTCAGCGGCCTGGCCGGCCCGGCCGTGGAACGCCGCCGTTCCTGGGATTCCTGTTTCACCCTGGATCACTCCTACCTGCATGGGGGCGGGGTCAGGGTCTCCGGCCGGTCCCGGTACCGGCAGTGGATGACACACAAGCTGGCCACCTGGATCGACCAGTTCGGCACCTCGGGGTGCGTGGGCTGCGGCCGCTGCATCACCTGGTGCCCGGTCGGGATCGACATCACCGAGGAGGCCGCCGCGATCCGCGCCACCAGCGGCCTGGCCGCCGGGGACGGGGACGGTGCCGGGCAGGCTGCCGGTGCCGGGGAGGACAGCGGTGGACTCGTTTGAGCGGCTGCTGCGCGGCCACGGGTTCTTCCACGGGCTGGACCCGGCCTACCTGAGCCTGCTGGCGGGCTGCGCCCGGAACGTGAGGTTCGGCTCCGGGACGTTCCTGTTCCGGGAGAGCGAGCCGGCCGGAGAGTTCTTCGTGCTCCGCGAGGGCAAGGTGGCGCTGGAGATCGCCGCGCCGGAGCGGGGCCCGCTCGTCGTGCAGACGGTGCCGGAGGGCGGCGTGATCGGTTTCTCGTGGCTGTTCGAGCCGCACCGGTGGGAGTTCGACGCCCGGGCGGTGGAGCCGGTGCGGGCGATCGCGCTGGACGGCGTGTGCCTGCGGGGCAAGTGCGAGCAGGACCCCCGGCTGGGCTATGACCTGATGCAGCGGTTCGCGCGGATCGCCGTGCAGCGGCTGCAGGCGACCCGGCTGCAATTGCTGGACGTGTACGGTCATGCGGGCACCGGCTGAGCAGGCCGGGCCGGCCGGGCCCGGCGGCTGGAGCGTGCCCGCCCCCTGGCGGGTGACCGGGGCGCGGGCGGAGACACGCGATGTGGTCACGGTGGAGCTTGCGCCGCCGGAGGCATTCTCGTTCCGCCCGGGACAGTTCAACATGCTGTACGCGACCGGTGTCGGCGAGGTGCCCATCTCCATCAGCGGCGATCCGGCCTCGCCCGGGCCGGTACGGCACACGATCCGCGACGTCGGCCCGGTCACCCGCGCGCTGTGCGCGCTCCGGCCGGGCGGGCAGGCCGGGGTGCGCGGCCCGTTCGGGACCTCGTGGCCGGTCGCGAGCGCGGAAGGCGGCGACCTGGTGATCGTCGCGGGCGGGATCGGGCTGCCGCCGCTGCGCCCGGCGCTGTGCCAGGCGCTCGCCCGCCGCGGCGCCTACCGGCGGGTCATGCTGCTTTACGGCGCCCGCACCCCGGCGGACCTGCTGTTCACCGAGGAGCTGGCCGGCTGGCGGCGCCGGTCCGGCCTGGCAGCCGAGATCACCGTGGACGCGGGCACGCCGGACTGGCACGGCGACGTCGGAGTGGTCCCTGACCTCATCGGCCGGGCACAGCTTGATCCCGGGCTGACCACCGCGTTCATCGTCGGTCCGGAGATCATGATGCGGTTCGCTGTGCGCGCGCTGCTCGCCGCGGGCGTCAGCACGAGCCGGATATTCCTGTCGCTGGAGCGCAACATGGAATGCGCCGTGGCGATGTGCGGCCACTGCCAGCTCGGGCCGTTCCTGCTCTGCCGGGACGGCCCGGTGCTGTGCTACCGGGAGGTGGCGCCGTGGCTGCGGGTGCGGGAGCTGTGATGCCGGAAGACCGCAGGCCCGCCCTGGCGGTGTGGAAGTTCGCCTCCTGCGACGGGTGTCAGCTCACCCTGCTCAACTGCGAGGACGAGCTGCTGCGAGTGGCCGGGGCGGTCGAGATCGCCTCGTTTCCCGAGGCCTCGCGGGCAGTGGTCGAGGGACCCTACGACCTGTCGCTGGTAGAAGGATCGATCACCACCCCGGCGGACGCGCAGCGGATCCAGCAGGTCCGCGCGGCCTCCCGGGTGCTGGTGACGATCGGCGCCTGCGCCACCGCCGGCGGCATCCAGGCGCTGCGCAACCTCGCCGACGTGACCGAGTTCGCCTCGATCGTGTACGCGAGCCCGGACTACATTGACACGCTCGCCACCTCGACCGCGATCGCCGACCACGTGCCG
>DASQSC010000458.1:0-7456 GCA_035642555.1 Streptosporangiaceae bacterium
CATCAGCATCCACAGCAGGTAGCTGACGTTGCCCGGGGTGAGCGGGTTGAGGTGGATGCCGCGGAAGATGGCGGGCAGCGAGATGATCACGATGGAGGCGTTGACCGTGGCCGACAGCATCCCGATGGTGGTGTTGGACAGTGCGACCCACTTGTAGTGGCCGCCGCTCAGCCGCTTCCCGCCGCCGCTGGCGTCGTCCGCCGGTTCTGCCACCCGGGCCGCCCCCGCTCTGAGTGCCGTGTTAGTTGTGCTCAGCAAACTAACACGTACCGGGACATCGACCGCACTCCAGCCCGGGCGGATGGCCGGGGCTCGCGGATCAAGGAGTTGCTGTAGCTAGGTGTGCAGCAGGTACTTGATCATCGGGTTTCGCGGCGGGCCTGGAGCTGCCCGGAAGCATCCGGGGCGGGAGCCGGTGCCAGGGCCGGTGCAGGCTCCGGGGCGAAGCCGCGGGCCAGCGCCAGGATGACGACGGTCAGCAACAGCGGCGCCGCATAGGCGGCACGCCAGCCGGCCGCCCCGGCGATGCCGCCGACCAGCGCGGCACCGAGCACGAACCCCGCGTAGTTGAACACGTTGACCCTGGAGATCGCGATGCCGGAGCCGGTGGGGTCAAGCTTCGCCGTGGCCGAGAAGCACTGCGGCGGAACCACGCAGTACCCGAGCCCGGTGAGCGCGAAGGCGGCGATCGCCAGTTCCGGGGACGGCGCGACGACCACGCAGGCCAGCCCGGCCGCCGCCACGATGGCACCGGTCCGTACCACCGCCGCGGCGCCGAACCGGCGGACCAGGTAGTCCCCGATTGCCCGCCCGGCCACCATCATCGCCTGGTAGGCGGCGAACGCCAGCGGCAGCAGCGCCTTGCCGCCGTGCTGGACGTGGTCCATGTACACCGAGCTGAAGTTGGACACCGCGGCATCGCCGATGTACATGCATCCCATCGCGATGCCGATGAGCATGATCGGCCGCCATGGGATCGATATCCCGGCGGCCTTCGCGGCGGCCTCGGTGACCGGCGTCACGTCCTCGGCCTTCCCGAACAGGAACCGGCCGCTGGCCAGCGTCCCCGCCAGCCCCACCGCCCCCGCGATGCCGAACGCCGCGCCCAGCGATAGCCCCAGCTTGCCGGCGGCCGCGTTCCACAGCCCGCCCGCGATCCCGGCCGCGCTCCAGCCGCCGTAGAAGGCGGTGATCACGCTGTAGCCGTAGCGCCGCTCGGTGATTGCGCCCTGCATGTTCATGGTCGCGTCCACGGCGCCGAGCAGCAGCCCGAACACGGCCACCGCGGCGAACAGTTCCGGCAGCGAGCTGGCGAACCCGATGGCCGGGAGCGACACGCAGACCAGCGCCTGGGCGGTGCGGAGCACCGGCCGGCTGCCGGCCCGGGCGGCCAGCGGCCCGGACACGACGCTGCCCACGCCGGCGATCACGGGGACGGTGAGCAGCACCAGGGTGAGCTGGCCGTTGGAGAGATGGAACTTGTCCTGCAGCACGGAAACCCGGGTGACCACGACCGCGAAGCACAGGCCCTGGATGGCGAATGCCGCCGCGGTGGCCAGCCGTCCGCGCCGGTCGTGATCGCTGCTGGCCGCGGCGGGGTTGGTCATGATCGCTCCTGGGGCCGGATGCTGCGGCCAGGCTAGGGACGGCCCCGCACCGGGTCAAGAGCCGATCTTGACCGGAGGAGCCGGCCAGGGGCATGGTGCCAATGCCCGGCTGGGGCGGATAGTTTCGTGACGTGAGATCCCGCCCGCGCGACCTGCGCGCCTCCGACGCCGACCGGGAACGGGTGGTGACTGTGCTGTCCGAGGCGGTTGCGGACGGGCGGCTCACGACGGAGGAACACGGCGACCGGGTGCAGCGCGCCTACCAGGCCCGCACCCTGGGCGACCTGGCCGGGCTGACCGAGGACCTGGCCCCGCCGTCGGGGCAGCCGCTGCGGCTCGACGGTTCCCGTCCGGTCGCTGCGTTCTTCGGCAGCCAGCGGCGGGAAGGCCGGTGGGTGGTGCCGGAACGGCTCATCGTGACCGCCGTGGGCGGCCAGGTCATCCTTGACCTGCGGCAGGCCCTGCTGCAGAGCCTCCGCACCACCCTGTCGGCGACCCTGGTCGGCGGCCAGCTGCACCTGCTGGTGCCCGACGGCGTGCGGGTGCTCATCACCCCGGTCCGGCACCCGGGCCGGATGATCGGGGGCCCCGGCCAGGCGATCGGCCCGGGCGGGCAGGCGGCCGGCCCTCGCTGGCAGGCGGCCGGCACTGCTGGCAGGCAGGCGGCCCCGGATAGCGGGGCGGCGGCGGGCGAGCTGCCGGTGATCGAGGTGCGGGCGTTCACGATGGCGGGCCGGGTGAGGGTGCACACGCCCCGGCGTCCCGGCCGCTGGCTCGGGCTGCTGCCCCGCCGGGGCTGATGTCCCGCCGCGGCTGAGGTCAGCCGGCCCGGTCGAAGTCCACCGAGCTGTAGGCGCGCAGCTTCCAGAGCTGGTGCTCGCTGGTGATGGTACGGATGGTGCCGGAACGGGCGCGCATCACCAGCGAGTGGGTGGTCGCGCCGCCAGCCCGGTAACTCACTCCGCCCAGCAGGTCGCCACCGGTGATGCCGGTGGCCGCGAAGAACGCGTCCTCCGATGTGACCAGGTCGTCGGTGGTGAGCACCTGCGTCAGGTCATGCCCGGCGGCGATCGCCCGGTCCCGCTCGGCGTCGTCGCGGGGAGCCAGCCGGCCCTGGATGATCCCGCCCAGGCATTTGACCGCGCAGGCGGCGATGATACCCTCCGGGGTCCCGCCGGTGCCCAGCAGCAGGTCGACGCCGGTACCGTCGCGGGCGGTCATGATCGCGCCCGCCACATCGCCGTCGGTGATCAGCTTGATCCGGGCGCCGGCGGCCCGGACGTCGGCGATCAGCTCCTCGTGCCGGGGCCGGTCGAGGATGACCACCGTCACGTCCTGCGGTGAGCACCCCTTGGCCTTGGCGACGGCGCTGACGTTGTGCGCGACCGGCGCCTCGATGTCCACCACGTCGGCCGCCGCGGAACCGGTAACGAGCTTGGACATGTAGAACACCGCGGACGGGTCATACATCGAGCCGCGGGCGCTGACGGCCAGCACCGAGATCCCGTTCGGCATGCCGTTGGCGGTGAGCCGGGTGCCGTCGATCGGATCGACAGCGACGTCGCATGCCGGGCCGCTGCCGTCGCCGACCTGCTCGCCGTTGTAGAGCATGGGGGCGCGGTCTTTCTCGCCCTCGCCGATGACCACCACGCCCTTCATGGACACGGTGTTGATCAGCAGGCGCATGGCGTTCACCGCGGCGGCGTCCGCGCCGTTCTTGTCGCCCCGCCCGGCCCACCGGGCGGCGGCCATCGCGCCCGCCTCGGTCACCCGGGCGAGTTCGAGTGCGAGGTTGCGGTCAGGTGCCTGCCTGGCTGGCGCCGGTCCGCTGGCGGCCGGCACCGACGTGGACGGTGTCTCGTTCTCGCTCATGACGCCTTCCATGGGCCCGTGGCGGTCAGCGGCGGGCCCCCTGGCGGCACGGGCCCGCCCTGTGATCCTACGGGTCAGAACGGAGCGGCCGCGTCCCGGCCGGTCCCGCCCCGCGTGCTGTCGTTTCCGCCCGGGGCGGCGGCCGCGGGCATCGCGGCCGCGAGCCGGGCCCGGGCGCCTTCCAGCCACCGCGTGCAGATCCCGGCCAGGCGCTCGCCGCGCTCCCACAGCTCCAGCGACTGCTCGAGGGTCAGGCCGCCCGCCTCCAGCCGCCGCACCACGTCGGTGAGCTCGTCGCGGGCCTGCTCGTACGGAATCTCCTCGTCCGCCTCGTCCCGGGCGGATCCGTCCGGGGCCGCGCCCGCACCGGGCTCAGCCGCCTCGCCGACCTCACTCACCCTGCCAACCTACTGCGGCGGCCGGATGCCGTGCAGCGCGGCCTTGACCATCCGCGCGTACACCCGGCCGCCCGAGGGCTGCGGGTGGATGCCGTCCTGCCACAGCAGCGACGTACGGTGGCCGATCGTCTTCGACCAGTTGGCGAGGACAACGTTGGGATAGCGGCGGGCCGCGGCGGCGAGGACCGCATTGTTCGGGGGCCCCCACGGGCGCGGCACGAACGTGTTGACCAGCACGAGGCCGCGCCGCGGGCCCAGCAAGTCCACCAGCTTGCGGACCTCCTGCCTGGTGACGGTTCCGTTGGTGCCCAGGCCCAGCACCAGCACCTGGCGCAGCTGCCCGCTGGCGGCCAGCCTCCGCGCCACCGACAGGCCCTGGGTCATCTGCCGGCTGACCTTGGCATCGATGTAGATGCCGGGCAGCATGTGCTGTAGCTCCGGGGCGGCGGCGAGCATGACCGAGTCCCCGATCGCGGTGACCTGATGGCCATGGATCTTCGCCGCGGCGGCCGCCGGGCTGGCCGGGCCGCTCGCACTGCCTGCGCCCGGCTTCCCGTCCGTCCGGGTCGCGGCGGCCGGGCTCGTGCCACGCGAGGTCGCCGGCTCGAGGTGCCGCGACCGGGTGGCGGCGCTGATTCGTGCCCCCTGCGCGATCTGCCGCTGCATCCCCCCGCCGGAGCCCGCGGGGGGATGCAGCACCCCGTAGCCCGCGGTGCACGCCACCGTGAGCGCGCCGGCGACCGCCACCACCGGCAGCGCGGCCGCTGGCGAGTGCCGGGCCGCGGATATCGAACGGGCGAGTACCCGCACGCGCCACCGGATGGTGGCGCGGAAGCCGCTGCGCAGGACCGGCGACTCCACCCACCGCCACGAGATCGCGGCCAGCCCGATCGCGGCCGCCGACTCGAGCAGCCACAGCCACGGCCGGGCGCCCCCGGCCCCGGCTGCGCCGCGGCCGGCGACCGCCGTTGCCAGCGCGATCACCGGCCAGTGCCACAGGTAGATGCCGTACGAGCGGACGCCGAGCCACCGCAGCGGCTGCCAGCTGAGCATCCCTCCCACGATGCCCGGCGCGGCGGCCGACATGACCAGGCCGGCGGCTGCCAGCGCGGCAATCACCAGGCCGGCCGGGTACAGGGCGCTGTCGGCGCCGGAGAAGTGGCCGAGCGCCCAGGCCAGCACCGCCATCGAGGCCACGCCGAGCACGTCGAGCCTGGCGGTGTTTTGCCCGGCGGTTGCCACCAGCCGCCGCAACGGCCAGGTCAGCGCGATTGCCGAGCCGGCCAGCAGGCCGATCGCATGGGTGCCGGTCCCGTAGTAGACCAGCGACGGGTCCCGGCCCGGCACGTATATGAGCGCCATTGCCAGGGCCGAGGCGCCCGCTCCCAACCAGGCCAGCGCCGCCCGCCGGCGGCGGTCTCTGATCCGCAGAATTGCCACCAGCAGCAGTGGCCATATCAGGTAAAACTGCTCCTCAATAGCCAGCGACCACAGGTGCTGCAACGGCGGCAGCGGGCCGAATGCCGCGAAATATGACTGATGGTGCAGCGCCTGGTACCAGTTGCTTGAGTAGGTGACGGCCGCCCCGAGCGCGGGCCGGAGCGCGGCGAGCTGGGCCGGCTCGATCACGCCGACCGCCGCGGTGACCACGACCAGCACCGCGGCGAGCGCGGGGAGCAGGCGCCGGGCCCGGCGCGCCCAGAATCTCCGCAGGTCAAGCCCTCCGCGCAGGTCATAGCGGGTGACCAGCAGGTCGGTAATGAGGAAACCGCTCAGCACGAAGAAGATATCGACCCCGAGAAAGCCGCCCGGCGCGGCACGCAGTCCTTCATGGAAGGCCATGACCGCAAGCACCGCGAGCGCCCGCACCCCGTCCAGGCCGGGAGCGCGCACTACCGCCTGAGCTGCCCCATTGCGTGCCTTTCCAGGTATTTGCGCCGATGCCACTACCGTCTCCCCCCGCCTGGTGACAATGCTCTGATCCTCGCCAGGTCGACGCGCGCAGAAACGCCGTGCCGGGTAATGGAAGCGAAGATATTCCTTAACTCGCTTGATCGCGGCCAGTTTGCCTGCGATTGCGCGCCGTGACCGAAAGCTGATCTTCCGTGAACCGGATCGTGAGCTCCTCCCCAGCGGCGACCTCGGCGGCGGAGCGGACCACGGTTGCCGGGTCCCGCAGCACGATCGCGTAGCCGCGGCGCATCGTCGCCGCCGGCGAGAGCGCGAGCAGGCGGCCGCGGGTGTGGGACACATCGTCGGCGGCGCGGTCCAGCAGGCTGCGCAGGCACCGGCGGGCGCGCTCGGCCTGGGCCGTCACCTGCTCCTGCCGCCGGTCGATCTCGCGCAGCGGGCTGGCCAGGGCGGGCCGGGACCGCATGCCCGCCAGCCACGCGGCCTCCCGGTCCAGCCTGCCCGTGAGCGACCGGCGGAGCCTGCCGCGCACGTCGCCGATCATTGCCAGCTGCTCAGCGACGTCGGGCACGACCCGGCGGGCGGCGTCGGTGGGGGTCGAGGCGCGCACGTCCGCCACCAGGTCGAGCAAGGGCACGTCCTGCTCGTGACCGATGGCGCTGACAACCGGGGTCCGGGCCGCAGCCACCGCCCGGACCAGGCTCTCGTCCGAGAACGGCAGCAGGTCCTCCAGCGAGCCCCCGCCCCGGGCGATCACGATCACGTCTACCGCCGGGTCGGCGTCGAGCCGTTGCAGCGCAGCGGTCACCTCGGCGACGGCGTAGGTACCCTGCACGGCGCATTCCTCGACCCGGAACCGGACCGCCGGCCACCGCCGCGACGCGTTGCGCTGCACGTCCCGCTCGGCCGCCGAGTCCCGCCCGCAGATGAGCCCGACGGTGCCGGGCAGGAACGGGAGCCGGCGCTTGCGCTCGGGCGCGAACAGTCCCTCGGCGGCCAGCGCTTCCCGCAGCCGTTCCAGCCGGGCCAGCAGCTCCCCGATGCCGACTGCCCGGATCTCCAGCGCTGCCAGCGAGAACGATCCCCGCGCGGTGCTGAAGTCGGGCCTGGCCCAGACCACCACCCGGGCGCCTTCGGCCGGCGGCGGGCCGGTCGCGTCGAGCACGGCCCGCGGGCACACCACCCGGACCGACACCGCCGCCACCGGGTCGCGGAGGGTGAGGAACGCGGTCCCGCCGCGCCTGGTCAGTTCCGCGATCTGGCCCTCGACCCAGATCCGGCCGAGGCGCCCGATCCAGTCGCCGACCATCCGCAGCACGGTGCGGACCGGGACCGGCGACTCCGGGGTCGTCTCCAGCGGCATGAGACCTACGGCGCGGCGCTGTCAGGCACGCGCTATTCGCCGGCGAGCTTGTCCAGGCGGCGCTCGAACATGCTGATCACGTCCTGCCGCGCCGCGTGCGCCCGTTCGTAGTCGAGCAGGCCGCGGACCTGGTCGGCGGTCAGCCCGCGCAGCCGGGCCCGCAGCGACGCCACCGACAGCTCGTCATAGCTGGGCAGCGGCGGGGCTCCGGCCGCCGCTGCGGCCGGCTTCGGCCGGGCCGGGCGGGTGGCCGCCGGCTTAGGCGGCGTGGCTGGCTTGCGGGTCGCCGGCCTGGCGGGCGCGGC
>DASQSC010000459.1:0-16272 GCA_035642555.1 Streptosporangiaceae bacterium
GGTTCTTCAGCCAGATCGGCTACGGCGGCGGTGCCGCCTGCGGCACCGTGCACCAGGCCGTGCTCGCGATCGCGGCCGGGGCGGCCGAGGTGGTGGTCTGCTACCGGGCCCTGAACGAGCGGTCCGGCCGCCGGTTCGGCCAGGTTTCCGCCGCCGCGGCCAGCATGCCGACCTCGGCCGGGACCGATAACGGCTGGCATTACCCGATGGGCCTGTCAACGCCAGCCGCCACGGTCGCGATGGCAGCCCGTCGTTACCTGCACGTCTACGGCGCCACCAGCGAGGACTTCGGCACCGTGGCGGTCGCCGACCGCAAGCACGCCGCCACCAACCCGCGCGCCTGGTTCTACCAGCGGCCGATCACGCTCGCCGAGCACCAGGCTTCCCGCTGGATCGCCGAGCCGCTCCGGCTGCTCGACTGCTGCCAGGAGAGCGACGGCGCCGTCGCCCTGGTGGTCACCAGCCTCGACCGGGCCCGCCACCTGCGCTGGCCCCCGGCGGTGGTCCGGGCCGCCGCCCAGGGCAGCGGCCCGGACCAGTTCACCATGACCAGCTACTACCGCGACGACCTGACCGGCCTTCCCGAGCTGGGAGCGGTCGCCCGCCAGCTCTGGCGGCGGGCCGGCACCGGCCCGGGCAGCATCCGGACCGCGGTGCTCTACGACCACTTCACCCCGTACGTGCTGATGCAGCTGGAAGAACTGGGCTTCTGCCCGCGCGGGGAGGCCAGGCACTTCATCGTCGGCGGGGCGATTGAGCTGGGCGGCCGCCTTCCGCTCAACCCGCACGGCGGCCAGCTCGGCGAGGCCTACATCCACGGCATGAACGGCATCGCGGAGGCCGTCCGCCAGGTCCGCGGCACCTCGGTCAACCAGGTCCCCGGCGACGGCCCGGTGCTGGTCACCGCCGGCACCGGCGTCCCCACCAGCGGCCTGATCCTGGGCGCCGCCTGACCTCGCTCACGCCGTCACCACCCTCGGCTGATCCGCCCACGGCCAAGGTGGAGGATTTTCAGTCAATACGACTGAAAATCCTCCACGATCACGGCAATGGCTTCGCCATCCTCGGGCTGCCGCAGCAGCTTGCCGCCGCCGGTGGCAGATAGCCTCTGGGCACATGGCTGTCGAGGTGCTTCCGGCCGTCAGCCGGTTCGACGACTTCGCAACCGTGGTCGGCCCCAAGACCGGCAGCCGCGGCTGCTGGTGCATGGCCTACCGCAACTCCGCTCTGGGCATGGCGGAGCGCATCAGGTACATGCAGGGAGTGTGCGCCTCCGAACCCGGTCCGGGCGTGCTCGCCTACGTCGACGGGCAGCCAGCTGGCTGGTGCTCGATCGCGCCCCGTTCGTCCTACCGCCGGCTCACGCGTTCACGCACCATCCCGCACATCGGCGATGGCGACCCCTGGGCGGCAGTCTGCTTCGTGGTGCGCACCGGCTACCGCAAGCGCGGCCTCATGCACGACCTGCTCGACGGTGCCGTCGAGCACGCGCGAAGCCACAGCGCCACGGTTGTCGAGGGCTACCCGGCCGACACCGCGGGCGGTCGCATCGACGTCACCAGCGGCTACGTCGGGACCGTCGCGCTTTTCGAGAATCACGGATTCGAGCGAGCGCTGCAGACCTCGGGGCAGAGCGGTCATCGGCCGCGATGGCTGATGCGCCGATCCCTATAGCCGGCCGGCCAGGTCCAGGGCGGCGAGGTAGCCGAAGGTCATCGCCGGGCCGATGGTGGCCCCCGCGCCCGCGTAGCTGTTGCCCATCACCGCCGCGCTGGTGTTGCCCGCCGCGTAGAGGCCGGGGATGGCCGAGCCGTCGCTGCGCAGCACCCGCGCCCGCTCGTCGGTGACCAGGCCGCCCTTGGTGCCGAGGTCGCCGGGGACGATCTTCACCGCGTAGAACGGCGGCCGGTCCAGCGGCGCGAGGTTGGGGTTCGGCCGCCGCCGGGGGTCGCCGTAATAGCGGTCGTAGGCGGAGTCGCCCCGGTGGAAGTCAGCATCGGTTCCGGCCTGCGCGAAGTCGCCGAACCTGGCCACCGTCTTCGTCAGCACCGCCGGGTCGGCGCCGATCATCCCCGCCAGCCCGGCGATGTCAGGCGCGCGGCGGACCGCGCCCGCGTCGTACCAGCGCCGCGGGAACGGCTTGCCGGGCGGCAGGCCAGCGAACACGTACCGGCTCCGGTAGCGCTGGTCGAAGATCAGCCAGGCCGGGATGTGCGGGACCCCGCCCTGGTCGCCGTCATACATCGCGTGCACCGCGTCCACGTAGGGCGCGGACTCGTTCACGAACCGCTGGCCCTCGCCGTTGACCAGCAGGCAGCCCGGCAGGCCGCGCTCGGCCAGGCAGAAGTACGGGCCGGACGGCAGCGGTATGGCCGGGCCCCACCAGGCGTCGTCCATCAGGTCGAGCGCGGCGCCGGCCGCCTCCCCCGCCTGGATGGCGTCGCCGGTGTTCCCCGGCGCCCCGGTGGTCCATTCGCTGCCGGCCGGCTGCCGCTGGTAGCGCTGCCGCAGCTGGTCGTTGCGCTCGAAGCCGCCGGCCGCCAGCACCACCCCGCGGCCGCCCCGCACCACCGCGGGCTCGCCGTCCCGGGTGACGTGCACGCCGGTGACCCGGCCGCCGGTGATCTCGAGCCCGGTCATCGGCGTGTCCAGCCACACCGGCACCTGCCGGGCCAGCAGCCCCGCCCGCAGCCCGGCCGCCAGCGCCTGGCCCAGGCCGAGCCGGGGCTGGCGGAGCAGCCGGGACCGGGCGAGCCGGCCCGCGACCCTGGCCGCCGCGATTATCGAACGGGGATGGCGCGGGCCGAGGCTCAGCCACCGGTAGTCGGCCTGCGTGATGGTGACGCCCGGAGGGGCCGGCAGGTAGGGCGGGCTGAGCCTGGCCAGCTCGGGCCCCAGCACCGCCGAGGCCAGGGGCACCGGCTCGATGCTGCGGCCCCCCGCCAGCCCGCCGGGAGCCTCCGGGTAGTAGTCGGCGTAGCCCGGCACCCACCTGAACTCCAGCGGGGTGTGCCGGCGGACGAAGGACAGCATGGCCGGGCCGTGGGCCAGCAGCGCCTGCTGCCGGCCGGCCGGCACCCGGCCGGCGGTCACGTACGCCAGGTACGCGCGCGCCTGCTCCGGAGTGTCAGCGACCCCGGCCCGGCGCAGGCACTCGTTCCCCGGCACCCAGATCCCGCCGCCGGAGCGGGCGGCGGACCCGCCGAAAGCGGCGGCCTTCTCGATCACGACCACCCGCAGGCCGTGGTGGGCGGCGGTGAGCGCGGCGGTCATCCCGGCGGCGCCGCTGCCGGCCACCACCACGTCGAACTCGCCAGCCGTTGCCATGTGATCTTCCGGGCTCATACTAGAACACGTTACAGTTTTGGCAGCGGGCCCGGATAGGCCGGCGGCCGGGCGGGCCGCGGCCGTGGTTCCGCTGGCGCCCCGGTGACCGGGGCCGGAGGAGGAGGCGCGGTGCCGCAGACCTGGGACATCGAGGCCGACGTGGTCGTGGTGGGGTTCGGGGCGGCGGGAGCGTGCGCCGCGCTGGCAGCCGCGGCGGCCGGGGCGGAGGTGGCGGTCCTGGACCGGTTCGGCGGCGGCGGCGCCACCGCGCTGTCCGGCGGCGTGGTCTACGCCGGCGGCGGTACCCCGCAGCAGCGGGCGGCGGGCGTGACCGATTCGCCGGCGGCGATGTTCGCCTACCTCGCCGCCGAGACCGGGGACGTGGTCTCGCCGCAGACGCTGCGGCGGTTCTGCGAGGGCAGCCCGGGCCTGCTCGCCTGGCTGGAGCAGCAGGGAGTGCCGTTCGAGGGGAGCCTGTGCCCGGACAAGACGTCCTACCCGACGAACCGGCACTACCTCTACTACTCCGGCAGCGAGGTGTCGCTGCGTTCGGTCGCGCCGCCCGCTCCCCGGGGCCACCGGGCGCGCGGGCGCGGCACGTCCGGGCGGCTGCTGTACGCGGCGCTGGCGCGGGCGGTGCGCCGCTCCGGTGCCAGGGTGGTGCGGCAGACCCGGGCGGAGCGGCTGGTCACCGGCCCGTCCGGGGAGGTGGCCGGGGTGGAGTGCCGCACCCTGCGCGGCGCCCCGGGCTGGGCCCGGGCCGCGCACCGCGTCCTGCATGGCTGGTCCCGCAAGCCGTATCTGTACCTGCCCAAGGCCGGCCGCGCCCTGCACCGGCCGGTCGCCTGGCTGGAGCGCCGGCACGGCCGACCGCTGCGGGTCAGGGCCAGGCGCGGGGTGGTGCTGGCGGCCGGCGGGTTCGTGGCCAACCGGGCGATGATGCGCGAGCACGCGCCCGCCTACCGGGGCGGCCTGCCGCTGGCCACCCCCGGCGACGACGGCAGCGGGATCCTGCTCGGCGAGCAGGCCGGGGGAGCCACCGCGTTCCTCGACCGGGTCTCGGTGTGGCGGTTCCTGTCGCCGCCGCCCGCCCTGGTCCACGGCATCCTGGTGGACCGGGCCGGGCAGCGGATCTGTGACGAGGCCAGGTACGGGGCGGCGATCGGGCAGGAGATCGTGGCCCGCGGCGGCGAGGCCTGGCTGCTCGTGGACCGGGCCACGCTGGCGGCGGCCCGCCGCCAGCTGCGCGCCACCACGCTGTGGTTCCAGCGGCTGTCAGCCTGGTACCTGCTGACCGCGGGCAGGGTCAGCGAGCCCACCCTGGCGGCGGTCGCGGAGCGGGCCGGGGTCCGGCCGGCCGGGCTGGCGGCCACCGTGGCAGCGCACAACTCGGCGGCAGCGGCCGGCCGCACCGACCCGGCTGGCAAGCCGCCGGAGCTGGTCCGGATCCAGGACCAGCCGCCCTACTCGCTCATCGACTGCTCGCTGCGGCCCCGGCTGGCGAATCCGGCCCCCATGCTCACCCTCGGCGGGCTGGTCGTGGACGAGGGCACCGGGCAGGTGCGCCGGCCCGGCGGCGGCGTGATCCCGGGCCTGTACGCGGCCGGGCGCACCGCCGTGGGCGTGTGCTCCCGTTCCTACGTCAGCGGCCTGTCCCTGGCGGACTGCGTGTTCTCCGGCCGCCGGGCCGGCCAGCATGCCGCGGCCGCGCCGGTGAGTCCGGCGGGCCGTCCGGCAACGGGCTCCGCGGTCAGTACGTGATGCTGACCGTATCGGTCAGCGGCACCGCCTGGCAGGCCAGGATGTAGCCGTCGGCGACGTCCTCTTCCGCCAGCACCTCGTTGTGCGCCATGTCCACCTTGCCGCCGGTGAGCTGGCAGGCGCAGGCGCCGCAGATGCCCTGCCGGCAGGAGAACGGCGCCGCCAGGCCCTCGTCGATCAGCACGTCCAGCATCCGGGTCCCGGCCGGCCACGCCAGCACCCGCTGCTCGCCGTCGAGGCTGACCTCCAGGGTGGCGGCGATGCCGTCCCCGGCGGGGGGCGGGGCCTCGAACGGGTTCTCCGCCAGCGACAGGAACCGCTCGGCCCTGATCCGCTGGGCCGGCACGCTGAGCTGGCCGAGCGCCTCCCGGACGACCGCGAGGTAGGGGTCCGGGCCGCACAGGAACGCCTCCCGGGCGGCATACGGGCGGGCCAGCGCCGCCAGCGCGGCCGCGGTGGGCGGGCCCTGCAGCGAGTCCAGCCAGTGCAGCACCAGCAGCCTGCCGCCGGCCTGCCCGGCCAGCCGCCGCAGTTCCCGGCTGAAAATCACCGAGCGCTCGTCCCGGTTGGCGTAGATGAGCGCGATCCGGCCCCGGCCACGGGCCAGCGCCGACTTCACGATCGACATGACCGGGGTGATGCCGCTGCCGCCGGCGAACAGCAGCAAGTCGGTGTCCAGTGACCGGGGCGTGAACGTCCCGGCCGGCGGCAGCGCGTCCAGCATGGTGCCGGCGGTCACCTGGTCAGCGAGCCAGCACGAGGCATGCCCGTTCGATATGCGCTTGACGGTGATCGTGTGGCTGTCCCCGGTGTGCGGGGAACTGGACAGCGAGTAGCACCGCGCCACCGAGCCATCGCCCGCCGGTACCCGGATCGTCAGGAACTGGCCCGGCAGGTAGGAGAACTCGGCGGCCAGCTCCGGCGGGACCGCGAGCACCAGCGAGCAGGCCTCGTCGGTCTCCCTGATCACCTCCGCCACCCGCAGCCGGTAGCACGGGCGCTGCGGGCTCACGGGGCGATCACGTCCAGCCGGCCTGCCAGCACCGCGCGGTCGATGCTGTCGCGCAGGCTGGCGCAGCCGCGGATGAGGGCGCGCTGCTCGCCCGCCGCCACCCGGGCGGTGAACTCGGCACAGGCCGCGACCGCCGCCGGGTTCCACTGCACGCTCGTGTGCTGCGGGCTGAACTTGCTGACACCGACCACGGCACCGCAGCGGTCGCAGGCCACCTCCCGCGGCGCCCGGTGGCGCTCGTCGGAGTGCCTGGCCGGCGGCCCGTCCAGCATGCCTAGGCCGTCTCCGCCTGCCGCCTCGGGGGGACCCCCCCAGACCCCCCCGCCTGCCGCCTCGGGGGGACGACCCCCCCAGACCCCCCCGCCTGCCGCCGGGCCAGGTTGGCTGCCACCTCGTCCTCCCAGGCGGACACGGCGCGGGCGGTGTCGACCTCGAACTCGAACCGGTCCGTCATGTCCGGCGTGATCTCCTCCACGTCGGTGTAGAACTGCTCGTACCAGCGGCGGAGCTGGTAGACCGGGCCGTCCTCGGCGCACAGCAGCGGGTTGTCGATCCGGGTCTTGTGGGTCCAGATGTCCACGTCCTGCTGGAAGCCGAGGCCGACGAACTTCGCGAACTTGGCCGCGACCTTGCTCGCGTGCTCGCCGGACAGGCCGGGCGGCCGCTTGACAATCACGCCCCACTGCAGCTGGAACGAGGTCGGGGTGACCGGGTAGTGGCAGTTGATGAGGACGCTCTCCATCGTCATCCCGTGGTAGTCGTGCCACAGGTAGTTGATCATGTAGGACGGGCCGTAATAGGAGGCCTCCGAGCGCAGGCTGGTCTCCGCCCCGCCCTCGGCGTAGTTCGAGCCGGTGGCCACGTCCGGCCGCGACCGGGTCCGGAGGTACTGCGAGGCGATGTGCCCCTCGAACACGTTCTTGAAGTAGGTCGGGAACGCGAAGTGGATGTAGAAGAAGTGCGCCATGTCGACGACGTTGTCGATGATCTCCCGGCAGTTCGCGCCCTCCACCAGCAGCGTGTCCCAGGTCCAGTCGCTCCACTCCGGGGAGCCCACGGTCTCGATGGCCGGGATCTCCGTCTCCGGCGGCGGCGGGTTGCGCTGCGGGTCGTGCCACACGAACAACTGCCCGTTGCGCTCCAGCGTGGTCCAGGACCGGGTGCGCGCCGTGGGCGGGATCCGGCGGGCGTAGGGGATCTTCGCGCACCTGCCGTTCCCGCCCCACCGCCAGTCGTGGAACGGGCACGCCACGGCATCGCCCTTGATGGTGCCCCGGGTCAGGTCGCCGCCCATGTGCCGGCAGTACGCATCGAGCACGTTCAGCCTGCCGGATGAGTCGGCGAAGACAACGAGCTTGGTCCCGAACGCCTGCACCGCGTGCGGTACCGAGTCGCGGAACGCGGCGGCGAGGCCGAGGCAATGCCAGCCGCGGGCGAACCTGGCCGGCGGCATCCCGCTGTCGATGAACCGGACGCCGTCCCCGACGCTCATGCCGGACCTCCACCCGTCGTTGCTGCGACAGCCTTACCAACAGACTAGAACATGTTCTAGTCTGTTGGCGACGGGTCTCACAGCGGGACCGCCGCACGAGAGGGGCAGCGGTGATCGAAGACGGCGGGCAGGCGGTCCTCAGCGGCGTGCGCGACCTGCTCCCGGTGCTGCGCGAGCGCGTGGCCGACGCCGAGGACGCCCGGACGGTGCCCGCGGAGTCCGTCAAGGCGCTGGCGGAGACGGGGCACTTCCGGCTGCTGCAGCCGGCCCGGTTCGGCGGGCTCGAGGCCGATCCGCTCACCTTCTACACCTCGGTCCGGCTCATCGCGAGCGCCTGCGGGTCCACCGGCTGGGTCGCCTCGGTGGTCGGCCTGCATCCCTGGCACGTGGGCCTGTTCCCGCTGCAGGCGCAGCAGGAGGTCTGGGGCGATGACCCGGCGACCAGGATCTCCTCCTCCTACGCCCCGACCGGCAGGGCCGAGGCGGCCGGCGGCGGGCACCGGCTGTCCGGGCGGTGGAGCTTCTCCTCCGGCTGCGACCACTGCACCTGGGTGCTGCTGGGCAGCTTCGTGTTCGCCGACGGCAAGCCGGCGGACTTCCGCACCTTCCTGCTGCCGATCAGCGACTACCGGATCGACGACGTGTGGGACACGGTCGGGCTGCGCGGCACCGGCAGCAACGACATCGTGGTGGACGACGTGTTCGTGCCCGAGCACCGGTCCCTCAGCTTCACCGACATGCACCGGTGCGCGGTTCCCGGCCAGGAGGCCAACCCGGCGCCGCTGTACCGGCTGCCGTACGGCTCGGTGTTCTCCTACTGCATCACCGCCGCGGTCATCGGCATGGCGACCGGGGCCTACGACGCGCACGTGGAATACCAGCGCAACCGGGTGCGGGCCTCCTACGCCGGCCAGCGGTCCGCGGAGGACCCGCATTCCCAGGTCCGCGTCGCCACCGCCGCGGCCGAGATCGACGCCGCCTGGCTGGCGCTGGAACACAACATGACCGACCTGATGGGCCACGCCCGGGCGGGGGAGAAGATCCCGCTGCCGCTGCGGCTGCGGGTCCGGCGCGACCAGGTGCTCGGCACCGGGCGCTCGATCGGCGCCATCGACCTGCTGTTCGAGAACTCCGGGGGCCGGGCGCTGGCCTCCGGCACGCCGATCCAGCGGTTCTGGCGGGACGCGCACGCCGGCCGGGTGCACGCCATCAACGACCCGGAACGGGCGCTGTCGATGTTCGGCCGGGGCGAGTTCGGGCTCGACGTCGGTCCCGACGCGATGCTCTGAGGAGTGATCATGGACGGCCGTTTCGCGGAGGCCGGCGGGATGAAACTGCACTACCACGAGGCAGGCGACGGGGAGCCGGTGGTGCTGCTGCACGGCGGCGGGCCCGGTGCCTCGGCGTGGAGCAACTTCGGGCCGAACCTGCCGGTCTTCGCCGGGCACTTCCGCACCCTCATGGTCGACCAGCCCGGCTTCGGCAAGTCGGATAAACCGCCGGTGACCGGCAGCTACTTCAGCTTCTCCGCGAACGCGCTGGCCGCGCTGCTGACCGGGCTCGGGATCGAACGGGCGCACCTGGTCGGCAACTCGCTCGGCGGCGGCACCGCGGTCCGGTTCGCGCTCGACTACCCGGACCGGGCAGGCCGGCTGGTGCTGATGGGGCCGGGCGGGCTCAGCCTCAACGTGTTCGCGCCCGACCCGACCGAGGGTGTGCGGCGGCTGATGGAGTTCGCCGCGCCGCCGGGCCCAAGCCGGGACAAGCTGGCGGCGTTCCTGCGCACGCTCGTGTTCGACCAGCGGCTGGTCACCGACGAGCTGATCAGTGAGCGGTTCGAGGCCGCCAGCGACCCGCAGGCGCTGGCCGCGATGGCGTCGATGGGAGCCTCGTTCTTCACCAGCGCCGAGGAGAGCATGCTCTGGCGGGACGCGCACCGGCTCCGGCAGCGGGTGCTGCTGGTCTGGGGCCGGGAGGACCGGGTGAACCCGCTCGACGGCGCGCTGGTGGCGCTCAAGACCATCCGGCGGGCCCAGCTGCACGTGTTCGGCGGCTGCGGCCACTGGGCGCAGCTGGAGAAGTTCGACGAGTTCAACCGGCTGGTGATCGGCTTCCTGGAAGGGGGGACCCGATGATCCGCTCGCTCGGTTACCTGCGGATCGAGTCGGCTGATGTGGGAGCCTGGCGCGAGTTCGGCGTCCGGGTGCTCGGCATGGCCGAGGGCCGCGGCGGTGAGCCGGGCGCGCTGTACCTGCGGATGGACGACTTCCCGGCGCGGCTGGTGATCGTGCCGGGGGAGCGGGAACGGCTGGCCGCCACCGGCTGGGAGGTGGCCGACGAGGCCGCGCTGGTTGCGGCGGAGCAGGCGCTGCACGAGGCCGGCGTTCCGGTCAAGGCCGGCACCAGCGCGGAGTGCGAGGCCCGCCGGGTGGCACGGCTGCTGCACGCCGAGGACCCGGCCGGCAACGCGCTGGAGATCTTCTGCGGCGCCGCGCTCGACAGCCGCCCGTTCGTGAGCGGCCAGGGGGTCCGGTTCGTCACCGGCGACCTGGGGCTCGGCCACGCGGTGCTGCCGGTTACCGACGGCGAGGCCGCGCTCGGCTTCTACACCGGCGCGCTCGGGTTCCGGCTGCGGGACTCGATGCGGCTGGCGCCGGAGCTGTTCGGAAGGCCGCCGGGCGACCCGCTGTGGATGCGGTTCCTCGGCTGCAACCCGCGGCATCACTCGCTGGCGCTGGCCCCGTTCCCGGCCGAGGCCGGCCTCGTCCACCTGATGATCGAGGTCGCCACGCTGGACGAGGTGGGCCGCGCGCTGGACCGCTGCGCCCGGCGCGGCGCCCCGGTCAGCGCCAGCCTCGGCCGGCACGCCAACGACCGGATGGTGTCGTTCTACCTGCGGACGCCGGGCGGATTCGACATCGAGTACGGCACCGATGGCCAGCTGGTGGACGACGCCACCTGGGTCAGCAGGGAGACCACCGCGATCAGCCTGTGGGGCCACAAGTTCGTCCCGCCAGGCCATGCCTCGGCGGGGGGGTCTGGGGGGGTCGTCCCCCCGGGCCATGCCTCGCCGGGGGGGTCTGGGGGGGTCGTCCCCCCGGGCCAGCAGTGAGCCGCCTGGTGACCGCCGGCCCGCTCGCCCCGGTGCCCGGCCTGACCACGGACCGGTTCCGGCAGGTGCTCGGGCACTTTTGCACCGGCGTCACCGTGATCACGACAGCCGGCGACGCCGGTCCCGCCGGTTTCACCTGCCAGTCGTTCGCCGCGGTGTCGATCGACCCGCCGCTGGTGCTGTTCTGCCCCAGCCGGTCTTCCCGGACCTGGCACGCGATCGAGCAGGCCGGCCACTTCTGCGCCAACGTGCTGGCGGACGAGCAGCGCGAGCTGGCCCGGGTGTTCGCGGGCGATGCTCCCGGCAGGTTCGACGGAGTCGGCTGGTCGCCCGCCCCGTCCGGGGCGCCGGTCCTGGACGGCGCGCTCGCCTGGGTGAGCGCCGGGGTCGAGGGCGTGCACCGGGCCGGGGACCACCAGGTGGTGATCGGCCGGGTGACCGGGCTCGGCGCGGCCCGGGCCGGCCCGCCGCTGCTGTTCTACCGGGGCCGCTACACGGTGACGGCCCCCGGCACCGGTGACGGCCCGCCGGAGGTCGTCGGCACCCTGCTGGCCTGGCCCCGGCACGCCGACTGGATCTGACCGGCGGTGTCGCTGTTCGCGCTGATCCCTGAGCACAAGATCGGGCCGGCCGCGGTGGTCGTGGGGGCTGGCGGGCTCGTGTTCGTGCTGGCGGCGCTGCTGTTGCTATCCGCACGTCCCGGGTGCGATGGGGTCCGGTGCGGGATTCGCTCACCGCGCTCACCAGGAGCCGCGGCCGAGGTGCGGTTGACCCCGGGGGCGGCGAGCCCGCGCCCTAGCTCCCGCGAGCCCGCGCCCTAGCTTCCCCGGCGAGCACGGAGACGGTCCACGGCACCGGTGACGGCCTGCCGGAGGTCGCCGGCACCCTGCTGGCCCGGCCCCGCATCTCGGCCTGGCTGGACATATCCGCATGCGATGCCTATGGTCGACTAAGTCGATCAATTTAATAGGAAGATCGCTGAGACACGAGACAGAGAGGCAGGACTGCGACCTGATGAGGACTCTGCTCGCAGGGGCGGGCCACGACATGACAAGGCTCGGGGCGCGTGCAGCCGGGCGGGACGACCGCCGGGCAGGCCACGGGTCGCGGCAGTCACCGCCGGCACCCCCGCGGCACCCCGGCGACCCGCTTCTCGTGGCCGAGCGGCTGGGCGTGACGTACCAGGCCGGGGGAAGCCCGGTGCAGGCAGTGGCCGATGTCTCCTTCACCATGCCCGCTGACGAACGGCTTGTGATCATCGGCCCGTCCGGCTGCGGAAAGTCGACGCTGCTGCGGACGGTGGGGGGCTTCCAGGTTCCGACGAGCGGCCGGGTGGTCTTCGACGGACGGGAGGATCTTGAGCCGGGACCGGACCGGGCGATGGTCTTCCAGGAGCTCGACCAGCTGTTCCCGTGGCAAAAAGTGATCGACAACATTGCCCAGCCGATCCGCCACGGGGGGACCGGCCGGTCCTTCGCCCGGGCCCGGGCCGAGGAGTACCTGGAGCTGATGGGGCTCGCCCACGCCGCGGAACGCTACCCGCACGAGCTGTCGGGGGGCATGAAGCAGCGGGTGGCCATCGCCCGGGCGCTCGCCTTGCGCCCCCGGCTGCTGCTCATGGACGAGCCGTTCGGGAGCCTGGACGCCATCACCCGGGCCCGGCTACAGCGCGAGGTGCGGGAGATGAGCCGGCGGCTCTGCGTGGCCGTGCTGTTCGTGACCCATTCCCTCGACGAGGCCGTGACCATCGGCGACCGGGTGCTGGTCCTGGGTCCCGCGCCGTCGACCCTGCGCGGCGTGGTGCCGGTGCCGGCCGGGGACTCGTCCTCCGCCGGCCGCGCCGAGGCGCACCGTCACCTCCGCGATCTGCTCGGCGAGACGGGGCCCGCCGCGGCCTTACTGCCGGAAGACCGAACCGAGGCTGCACTGCCGGAAGACCGTACCGGGGCTGCGCGCGATGCCTGACCGCAACGGACCGCGCGCCCTCGCGCACGGCGCACCCGGGGCACCAGGCCCGGCGGTGGCACCAGGCCCGGCGCGCGGCGAGCGGATCGGTAGCCTGCCGGACCCGGGCCGCCAAGCTCCGTGGCGGCCGACTGGCAGCCCTGCGCCCGATATCGAACCGGCCGCCGGCCTGCACCGGCCAGGCGGGTCACCCGGGCCAGGCAGGTCACCTGGGCCAGGAAGATCACCTGGGCCAGGAAGTTCCGCGCGGCACCCGGCAGCCGCCGGGCAGCGCCACCGCGGGCCGGTCGGCTTCGCCTGGGCCCGGCTGCCGGCCATGGCCCGGCGGGCCGTGCTGGCCGTGGCGCTAATCGCCCTCTGGGCGCTGTACATCCGCCTGCGTCACGTCAGCCCGCTGGTGTTCGCCAGCCCGCAGGCCACGGTGGCGGCGTTCGGGCGGGGCTGGGCGAGCGGTGAGATCGCCTCGGCCACCGCCGCCACCCTCGGGGTCCTGCTGCTGGGCATCGGCATCGGCTTCGTGCTGGCCGCGACGTTCACGGTCTGGGCGACGGCGACCACCGTCGGGAAGGACCTGCTCACGCTGCTCACCGCGGCGATCAACCCGCTGCCGTCGATCGCCGTCCTCCCGCTCGCCATGATCTGGTTCGGAGTCTCCGCCAAGGCCGTGGTGTTCGTGGTCGCCGAGTCGGTGCTCTGGCCGCTTGCGATCAACATGGTGAGCGGGTTCACCTCGGTGAACCCGATCCTGGTGATGGTCGGGCGCAACCTGGGGCTGCGCCGCTGGCAGTACATCCGCAGGGTGCTGCTGCCCGGCGCGCTGCCGAGCATCATCAGCGGCGTCAACATCGCCTGGGCCATGGCGTGGCGGACGGCCATCGCGGCCGAGCTGGTTTTCGGGACCGCGGGCGGGAATGGCGGCCTCGGCTATTTCATCAACACCAGCCAGTATTTCCTGAAGATTCCTGACGTGTTCGCGGGCCTCACCACGATCGGCATCGTGGGGTTCGCCGTCCAGCTGGGCCTCGGGAGGTTCGAGGCACGGACAGTCGTCCGGTGGGGGATGAAGTCCGCGGCCTGACGCCTTCACATCACCGCCGGACAGCCCTGCACCCCGGCACGAAATCCCCGCAAGAAAGGAAGCACTTCGTGTTCCATATCCCCGGCCATTCCGGGTATCTGCCCGGCCTCGCCGCGAACCGGGACCGGCGCGCGGCGACCAGGATTCTCGGCAGCGTATGCGCTGCGGCCCTCTGCGTGGTCATGACAGGCTGCGGGTCGCCGGGGAATGACACCGCGGCCGGCAGCGGATCGGACCCGGGCGGCAGCCTGACCATTGCCATGCAGCAGGACATCGCCTTCTCGCCGCTGTACATCGTCAAGCAGGAGCACTGGCTTGACCGGGCGCTTCCGCACGTCAAGGTGACCTGGGACGTCCTGAGCTCGGGCGCGGCCATCCAGACCGGGATGATCTCCGACCAGATCAACGTCGGGGCGCTCGGGGTGGCACCGTTCCTGCTGGGACAGGCCAAGGGAGTCCCGTGGAAACTGCTCTCTTCGCTCAGCGAGAGCAACCAGTCGCTGGTCGTGAAGCGGAGCATCACGTCGTTCAGCAAGATCACGCCCCGCGACCGGATCGCGGTGGTCTCGCCGACCTCGATCGAGGCGGTCGCACTGGCCAAGATGGCCGCGGCTCACCTGGGAAAGAACGCCGCGCTGACCCCCAACATGGTGACCATGACGCAGCCGGAGGCGGCGCAGGCCTTCGACGCGGGCTCGGTCGCCGGAGTGGTGGCTGTGCAGCCCTACACCAGCCAGGAGATCAGGCACGGCGGGCACGTGCTCGATACGAGCTTCCAGGAGTTCGGCAAGTCCACGCTCGACTCGACGGTCGTGAACACCAGCTACTACCGGTCGCATCCGGCGATCTGCAAGGCCTTGTTCACGCAGATCAAGCGGGCCATCACGCTTCTCAGCACGCGGCCGTCCCAGGCCGCCAGGATCCTCGCCGCTTACTATCACGGCGCCGAGCCCGTCTCCGCGCTGCGTGCCGACATAACCGACAGCTCTCAGACATGGACCACGGTGCCGCGCGGCTACCTGCGGTACGCCGGGTTCATGAAGCAGGCGGGGCTGCTCAGCGCCGCGCCCCGGACGATGGGCGCGCTTGAGGAACCCACCCTGGCAGGTACTCCGGGCAACTGAGCCATCGTGCCCGACAACTCAGGAAAGAGAGCGTGACGAATGACCGTGACCAGCAGTGACATCCAGGTAGTCCCGCTCGCCGGCCGGATCGGGGCCGAGATCGGCGGCGTCAGGCTCGGCGGGAACCTCGGCAGGACCGTGGTGGCCGGCATCCGGCAGGCCCTGCTCGCCCACCGGGTGGTGTTCTTCCACGGCCAGGACCACCTTGACACCGATGATCAGATCGCCTTCGCCCGGCTCCTCGGGCCGCTCACGCGATCGCACCCGACCGCGGGATCGCTAGCTGACCAGGCGAAGGTCTTCGCGGTCGACGCCAGCCGGGGCGTGCGTACCAGCTACTGGCACACCGACGTCACCTTCATCACCTCACCGCCCGCGATCTCGGTGCTGCGGGCCGTCCGGGTACCGTCCCATGGTGGCGACACCATGTGGGCCAGTACCGTCGCCGGGTACAGCACCCTGCCCGACGAGCTGCGGGGCGCGGTCGCCCGGCTGTGGGCACGTCACACCAACCTCATCGATCACGCCGCGAAGTACGGCGACGACGGCGAGGGGCGAAGGGACTACAACGCCCGTTTCGCCTCCAGGCCATTCGTTACCGATCACCCGATGGTCCGGATCCATCCCGAGACCGGGGAGCCCGCGATCCTGCTCGGCGGCCACGCCCAGCACATCAGGGGACTGAGCCGGAGCGAGTCGGCCCGCCTCCACGACGTCGTGCAGGACGCGGTGACCAGGCCGGAAAACACCGTGCGCTGGCGCTGGCACGCGGGTGATGTCGCCATCTGGGACAACCGCTCCACCCAGCACTACGCGATCAACGACTACGGCGATTTCCCGCGCATGATGCACCGCGTGACGATCGCGGGGGATGTCCCGGTCGGCGCTGACGGCTCCCGCAGCGTCGCCATCGAGGGCGACGCCTCGGAATATCTCAGTGACGAGTAGGGCCGCCAGCGGGAGCCGCGGGGTCGTCGAGCACCGCGGCGGCGATCCGGGCGATGTGATCCGCCGGCGGGCCGAACAGGTGCGCCATGCCGTGGGCGCGCTTGAAATAGCGGTGGGCAGGGTGCTCCCAGGTGATGCCGAGGGCGCCATGCAACTGGATCATCTCGGCCGCCACCGTGAGCAGGGCCTCTGAGCAGTACGCCTTGGCGGCCGCGGCGAGCAGCCCGGGGTCCGGGGCGTCCGCGGGGGCCGCTGCGGGGGCATCGGCCGGCGCATCCGGGGCGCTCGCCGGGGCGGCCGCGGCGGACGCGGCCGCGCCGGACAGCGACCGGGCCGACTCCACCAGCACGTGCAGGTCGGCCATCCGGTGCTGCAGCGCCTGGAAGCTGGCGATCGGCCGGCCGAACTGGACCCGGTCCCTGGTGTAGCCGACGGTCAGCTCCAGCGCCCGCT
>DASQSC010000460.1:0-5130 GCA_035642555.1 Streptosporangiaceae bacterium
CAGGCCATCTACCGCAAGGCCCGGGAGCTGTCGGAGGAACGGGGGCTGGCGGCCAGCTACCTGGCGACCGGGCTGGCCCGCTGGGACGAGCTGTTCCTGGAGCCGGCCGCACCGGTGCTGCTGCGGGGCCTGACCATCACCCCCACCCGCGCCCGGCACGACGACTTCGACCTGACCCTGGACGAGACGTCCGAGGTCAACCCCGTGCTGCTGCACAAGCTCGCGGCGGTGTACGGCGCCGAAACGGAGGCGCTGGCCGACGAGCCGGCCGCGGCGCCCGGCATCTACCAGCAGCTGACCGCGCTTGCCAAGGCCGCCGAGGTGCCCGGGTTCGAGATCGCGGGCCGCCAGGTCATCGGCACGTTCACCTACGCCAAGCTGCCGATGGTGCGGGACCTGCAGAACGCGGGCGAGCTGCTGGCAGACAGCGACGTGGTCGCCGCCATCGCGGGCGACCCGCAGGCGCAGGCAGTGGTCGCCGCCGACGCGGGGCCGGGCCCGGTGCTCGATGCCATCCCGCCCGCCGATGACTTCTCCATCCTGGACGCCGACTCCTCCCAGCGCACCGCGATCAACGCGGTGGTGGCGGGGCAGAGCCTGGTGATCCACGGGCCGCCGGGCACCGGCAAGAGCCAGACGATCGCCAACCTCATCGCCGCGCTGGTGGCCCGCGGCCGGAAGGTGCTGTTCGTGGCCGAGAAGCGGGCCGCGATCGACGCCGTGCTCAGCCGGCTCGCCCGCGCCGACCTGGACGAGCTGGTGCTCGACATCCACGACGGGGCGCGGGACCGGCAGCGCATCGCCGCCGGCCTCGGCGCCGCCCTGGACCGGGCCCGGGAGATCCCGCTGCCGGAGGTCGATGCCCTGCACCGGCGGCTGGTCGACCGGCAGCAGCGGCTTGCCGAGCACGTGACCGCGCTGCATGAGGAACATGAGCCGTGGGGGGTCACCCCGTTCGCGGCGCAGTCGGCGCTGCTCGGCATCCCGGAGCAGGCGCGGCCGCCGGTCCGGCTGGCCGCCGTGGACCGCATCACCGGCGAGGAGGCGGAGCGGGTCAGGGACGAGCTGCGCGAGTTCACCCACCTGGGCGGGCTCCGGTTCGACCGCGACAGCACCCCCTGGTACGGCGCTGACGTCACCACCGCCGAGGCCGCCGCCGGCGTGCTGGCGGTGCTCGGCCGGCTGACCAGCGACAGCTACCCGGCGGCCGGGCAGCGGATCGAGCGGGCCAACGAGCAGGCCGGGCTGCGGCCCCTCGGCGGCTACGCCGAGCGGGCCGAGCGGCTGGCCCTGTTCTCGGGGGTGCTGGCCACCTGGCAGCGGCTGTCGCCAGAGGTCTACCGGAGCGACCCGGAGCGGCTGGCGGCGGCGACCGCGCCCCGGGCGCAGCGCCCCCGGCTGCGCTGGCGGGAGCGGCGCGCGCTGGTCCGGCAGGCACGTTCGCTGTGGGTCTCCGGCCGTCCCCGGCCCGACGAGCTGCACCAGGCGCTGGCGGACGCGGCCGGCCAGCTGGCGGCCTGGGAACGGCTGCGGACGGACGGCGGCCCGCCGCGGGTGCCGGACGGGCTCGCGGATGCGGTCAGGCTGCACGATGCGTGCGAAGCGGACCTGGCCGAGCTCAGCCGCTTCGTGCCGGTCCCCGGCGACGCCGGCGCGGTGCTGGCCGCGCTGTCCGAAGACACCGAGCTGCCGTGGCGGCTGCCCAGGCTGTACGAACTGCGCGGCCGGTTCGAGGAACTGGGCCTGCGCCCGCTGCTGGACTGGCTCGCCAGCCAGGAAACCCCGCCGGACCTGGCGGTCAGCGCGTTCGACCAGGTCTGGTACACGGCGGTGCTCGACCAGATCAGGGTCCGCGATCCCCGGTACGCCGCCCGCTCCGGCGGGGCCATGGACGAGCTGGCGGAGCAGTTCCGGCTGCACGACACCGAGCACCTGGCGGCGAACCGGGCGCGGGTGCGGCGGGCGGTGGCGGAACGGCTGCGGGACGCCCAGGAGCAGCACCCGCTGCAGGCCAGGGTCATCCGCAAGCAGGCCGCGCTGCGGCGGCGGCACATGCCGCTGCGGCGGCTGCTCGACCAGGCCAGCGACGTGCTGTTCGCGGTGAAACCGTGCTGGGCGATGTCGCCGCTGATGGTCAGCCAGGTGCTGCCCGCCTCGCGGTTGTTCGACGTGGTCATCTTCGATGAGGCGAGCCAGGTGACCCCGGCCGACGCGGTGCCCTCGATCATGCGGGCGCATCAGGTGATCGTGGCCGGGGATGACCGGCAGCTACCGCCGACGAACTTCTTCCGCCAGGTGAGCGACCCGGACGCGGAGGCCGATGAGGAACCGGCCGACGAGGCCGACAGCCTGGTCTCGTTCGGCTCCGGTTTCGAGTCGATCCTCGACACCCTCCGGCCGCTGCTGCCCACCGCGCCGCTCACCTGGCACTACCGCAGCCGGGACGAAAGGCTGGTGGCGTTCTCCAACGCCCGCATCTACGACGGCGCGCTCATCACCTTCCCCGGCGTCATCCGGGACGACTGCCTGCGCCACGTCGTGGTGCCGCAGCAGCCAGGCGCCGGCCCGGACGAGTCGGTGACCGGCGAGGCCCGGGCGGTGGTGGAACGGGTGCTCGATCACGCGCGGCGCCGGCCCGGCGAGTCGCTGGGGGTGATCGCCCTCGGCATCCGGCACGCCGAGCGGATCGACGAGCTGCTCCGGCTCGCCCTGGCCGACAACCCGGACCTGGAGGAGTTCTTCGCCGAGGACCGGGCGGAGCCGTTCTTCGTGAAGAACCTGGAGCGGGTCCAGGGCGACGAGCGGGACGCGATCCTGCTCTCGGTGGGCTACGGCAAGCATGCCGACGGCCGGATGCGCTATCACTGGGGCCCGCTGCTGCGCAACGGCGGTGAGCGGCGGCTGAACGTCGCGGTCACCCGCGCCCGCCACCGCCTCACCCTGGTCAGCTCCTTCTCCAGTCACGAGGTGGATCCGGACCGGGTGACCAGCCCGGGTGCCCGGCTGCTGTGCGACTACCTGGAGTACGCCGGGTCCGGCGGGTCGGCGGCCGCGGGCCCGGGGGCCGGCACCGCGGACCCGGAGCTTGCCCATCTGAGCCCGTTCGAGGCCGACGTGGCCCGCCGGCTGGCCGAGTCCGGGATCAGCGTCGTGCCCCGGTTCGGAGTCGGCGGGTACCGGGTGGACTTCGCAGCGGCGCACCCGCAGGAGCCAGGCCGGATGCTGCTGGCGATCGAGGCCGACGGCACGTCCTACCGGGATTCGCGCAGCGCCCGGGACCGGGAACGGCTGCGCAAAGAGCACCTGGAACGGCTGGGCTGGACCTTCCACCGGCTCTGGTCCACCAGCTGGTTCCGCGACCCGGACTCGGAGTTCGCCAAGCTGCGGGACGCCTTCGAGCAGGCGGTGAGCGCCGCCGCGCCGCTGCGCCGGACCGCTCCCGGCCCGGGGACCCCCTCCGGCCCGGCGTCCGGGACTCCCTCCGGCCCCGCGTCCGCAGGGCCCTCGTCCGC
Source organism: Streptosporangiaceae bacterium (assembly GCA_035642555.1). Classification (GTDB taxonomy): domain Bacteria; phylum Actinomycetota; class Actinomycetes; order Streptosporangiales; family Streptosporangiaceae; genus JAIRTY01. The sequence continues at coordinate 3,513 of DASQSC010000460.1, forward strand.
CGGCCCCGCGGAGCCGCCGCCAGCGCCCGGCCAGGCCCTCGCCGTCCGGGACGCTGCCCCGCCGGACCGGCCCCGGCAGGACTGACCGCCAGCGCCCAGCCCCCGGGCGGCGCTCAGCAGCCGCCGCCGCGAGCGGGACCGCAATTGGTCACGGACGGTAACATTAGGGTGAGGTGCCGTGATCGGGGGACTCATGCTGCACACCGTGGACATGGCAGCCCACCCTTACCTCTCCGGGCGGTTCGCCCCGGCCGGCTGCGAGCGCGACGCGGCCGACCTGCGGATCGAGGGCAGCCTCCCGGCCGATCTCGACGGCGCGTTCATGCGTAACGGGCCCAACCCCCGGTTCCCGCCGCTGGGAAGCTACACCTACCCGATGGAAGGCGACGCGATGATCCACGCGGTGTGGATCAGCGGCGGGCGGGCGCGGTACCGCAATCGCTGGGTCCGCACCAGCGGGCTGCTGGCCGAGGAACGGGCCGGGCGGGCACTATTCGGCGGGATCATGAAACCCGCCTTCGTGGACCCGGCCCTGCTCGGCACCGACCGCGATCCCGGCTGGCCGGTCAAGCTGGACCCGTTCATCAACATCATCCGGCACGCCGGGCACTACCTCGCGCTGGCGGAGGGAAGCCCGCCCTATGAGGTCACCCCGGAGCTGGCGACCCTGGGCCGGTTCGATTTCGGCGGGCAGCTCCCGCTGGGGATCTGCGCCCGCCCCCGCCTGGACCCGGTGACCGGGGAGCTGGTGGTGTTCCGGTACGACTCCGACCCGCCCTACCTCACCTGGGCGACCATCGCCCCGGACGGCACCGTCATCCAGCCGGCGACCGAGGTCCCCCGGCTGGAGCAGCCCGCCATGATCCACGACTTCGCGATCACCGAGCACTACGCGGTGTTCGTGATCGGGCCCGCCATCATCCACGCCGAGGCGCTGGTCGGCAGCGGTGCCGTGGTGCGGTGGCAGCCCGGGCTCGGGACCCGCGTCGTGGTGGTGCCGCGGTCCGGGCCCGGCACGCCCGCGATAGCGGAGACGGAGCCGTTCTGGGCCTGGCACCTCGCCAACGCCTACGAGGACGGCACCAGGGTGGTGACCGATTTCCCGTGGCGGGAACGGCTGACCCTGGCGGAGGGCGGCGGGCTGGCCGGCAACGGCCAGCAGCCGGCCGGGCGGCTGGCCCGGCTCACCGTGGACCCCGCCCGCGGCACCGCCGACCTGGTCCACATCGGGTCCGCCGGCGCCGAGTTCCCGCGCATCGACGACCGGCTGACCGGCCGCGAGCACCGCTACCTGACCGGGTGCGGCCGCTCCGGGCGGCCGGGCCTGGCTCCCGGCGAGTACGACCGGCTCGTGCGCTACGACATGGCAACCGGCCGGTCCGTTCGGTATGACACCGGCGCGGCGATCGGGGAGGCGGTGTTCGTGCCGCGGGCCGCCGCCACCGAGGAGCTCGACGGTTACTACCTGTGCTTCGGCCGGTCGCTGGCCGACGACAGCTCCTGGCTGTACGTGTGGGACGCCGCCGATTTCCCCGGGCCGCCCCGGGCGCGGGCCGCCATCCCGGCTCCGGTGCCGAACGGCCTGCACGCCAACTGGTTCGCCGCCTGACCGGGGCTG
>DASQSC010000461.1:0-2466 GCA_035642555.1 Streptosporangiaceae bacterium
GGCCGGAACGACTGCCGGTACAGCGCCAGCGCGGGCTCGGTGTTCGCCGCGCTGAAGTGGTGCGCGAACGAGAACGGCAGCCCCAGCAGCCCGGCCAGCTGGGCGCTGTAGCCGCTGGAGCCGAGCAGCCAGATCTCCGGCAGGTCGCCGCGGCCGGGATTGGCGGTGATCGGCGCCCGCTCGTCCGCCCCGGTGAACAGGCCGATCAGGTCGGCCAGCTCTTCCGGGAACCGTTCCGCCGACAGCCCCTCCATGGTGCGCCGCAGCGCCAGCGCCGTCAGCTGGTCGGTGCCGGGGGCGCGGCCGATGCCCAGGTCGATCCGGCCCGGGTGGAGCGCCTCCAGCGTGCCGAACTGCTCGGCCACGACCAGCGGCGGGTGGTTGGGCAGCATCACCCCGCCGGAGCCGACCCGGATCCGCGAGGTCACCGCCGCCAGGTGGGCGATCAGCACGGCCGGAGCCGAGCTGGCGATCGAGGGCAGGTTGTGGTGCTCGGCCACCCAGAACCGGCGGAACCCGAGCTCCTCGGCGCGCCGGGCCAGCTCGGTGGTGTGCGTGAGTGCCTGGCCGGAGCTGGCGCCCGCCGCTACCGGGGCCAGGTCCAGCACGGATAGGGGCATGTCACCAGTCACATAGCGGCTCAACCGCGGCGGGCCGGGCTTTCTTCCGCGGCGTCAGCCACCGGCCAGCGCGTCCCGGATCGCCTCGCCGAGCGCCCTGGCGACCGGCGGCGGGAACGCGTTGCCGATCTGCCGGTAGGCAGCCGTCTTCCGGCCGTAGAACTGCCAGTCGTCCGGGAAGCCCTGCAGCCGCGCCACCATCCGGGCGGTGAGCTTGGGCCGCTGGCCGGCCGGGAAGCCCGGGCCGGGCGGGCCGTCGGCGATCCCGAGCCCGTTCACCCCGAGGCCGGCCCAGGCCTCGCGGGCGCGGGTGGGCCCCAGGTCCGGGCCGCCGTGCTTCTTGCTGCCGCCCACGATCGTGGGCGCGATCCCGGCGGCGGCCAGCCGCCACGCGCCCGCCCCCGGCCACCCGCCGGCGGCCATCAGGTCGTGCACTGCCGCCCCGACCGTGACCGGCGGGTCCGGCGCCGGCCGGGGCCACAGGAACCGGCCGGAGGCCGGCCCGGCGATCGCCACCAGCACGAACCGCGGCCGCAGCTGGGGCACGCCGTGCTCGCTGGCCTGCACCAGGTCCCACCACGTCCGGTAGCCCAGCGCGTGCAGCCGGCCGAGCACCTGCGCCCGGTAGCCGTCGAACCTGCGGGTGGCCAGGCCCCGGACGTTCTCCAGCAGCACCGCGCGCGGCCTGATCTCCTCGGCCAGCCGCAGCGCCTGGCCGAACAGGTCCCGGTCGTCGTCCTCGCCCAGCCGCTTGCCGGCGATCGAGAACGGCGGGCAGGGCACCCCGCCCGACAGCAGGTCGATGCCGGCGAACGCGCGGCCGTCCAGGTTGCGGATGTCGTCCTCGATGATCTTCCACTCGGCGCCCCGGTTCAGCCGCAGGGTCTCGCAGGCGTCGGGGTCGATCTCCACCGCCGCCTCGTGGGTGAACCCCGCCTGCTCAAGACCCAGTGACTGGCCGCCGGCACCGGCGCAGATCTCCAGGCAAGTCAGCTCGGCCACGGCTTCCTCGGCTTCCTCCGGCGCTGGTCCCGCCAGCGCTGCGGTCGAGCCCGATTCTGCCGGTCCCCACCGACAGTCGCGGGATCCCACGCCGCGCAGATCGTCACCAGGCCGCCAGGGTGCTCGTGAGCTGCTCGTAGCTGAGCACCCGGCGCTGGCCCACCACTTCCCGCCAGGCGTCGGCCTGGTCCTGGTTCGCGTGCGCGGCCACGCTCGCCGCCAGCGCGTCGTAGGCCACGTGGTACACCCCGTCCACCTCGCCGGTGCCGCGGGCGATCGACGCCAGGCGGCTCGGCAGCGGCTCGGCGGTCACCGTCACCAGGTGCGGCTGCCTGCCCCGGCGGTGCCGGATCATCTGCAGGCACTCGTGCCTGATGTTCTGCACCCGGTCCGAGCGGATGGTCCACTTGCACGACAGCGCCGCGTGCAGCGGCGGCAGGCCGGAGGCGGTGCCGACGTTCCTGAGCGCGACCGTCACGTCCGGGCGGATGAGGTAGTCGGTCCCGACCGTGATCCGCAGCTCCGGGTTGGCCCGGACCAGCCGGTCCACCTCGGACAGGTGCGCGTACTGATCGAACTGGGTGATGACGGCGCCGCGCGCCACCACCCACCAGCGGTCGGGCTGCAGGTGCGGCAGCACCGTGCCGAGGTGGTCATGGACGGCCTGCTCCAGCGGCCCGCCGGTATCCGGCGGGACCGGGGAAGCCACGCCGGCCGGGATCCCGAGCTCGGCCAGCACCCCCGCGCCGATCCGCAGCGACTCCGCGTTGTCCACGTCGGCGAAGTTGGGCACCAGCGGCCAGCCGAGCTTGTTCTTGGTACTCGGTTTCCAGCCCAGCAGCTC
>DASQSC010000462.1:0-3626 GCA_035642555.1 Streptosporangiaceae bacterium
GGCGGCTCAAGCTCCGCTACCTCGGCACCACCCGCAACAACGCCTGGCTGAAGAACCGCACCGCCGCCCTCAACCTGCGCAACCTCATCAGCCGCGGCCTGGACCACCAAAACCGGGCATGGGTGCTGGCCTGACCGGCCCCGCCCGGCCCGCCACGGCCAGCCTCTGCGCCGCTCCCAGCCGCCCGCCAGGCTGACCCCACGCACGCAGAGCGCCACGATGCCGGCCCCGGGCCTGGCTTAACCACCGCACAGACGGCCATCGCCGGCACACTACCCGCCCAAACCGCCTTTGTTCAGAGGGCTCCTAGGGAGTGTCCCGCCCCCCGGTGATCTCGGCCAGGCGGCGGGCGATCAGCGCCCGCTCCGGGGCCGCCCCGGTCAGCCCCAGTGCCGCCCGGTAGGCGGCGGCAGCTTCCGGCAGGCGGCCGAGCCGGCGCAGCAGCTCCGCCCGGGCGATAGGCAGCTGCGGCCACCGGGCCAGCCGGGAGTCGGCGCGGAGCCCGTCGAGCATGGCCAGCCCGGCCGCGGGGCCCTCGGCCATGGCCACGGCCACGGCGCGGTTCGCCTGCACCACCGGGGTCGGCTCGTACCGGATCAGCTCGCCGTAGAGCAGGGCGATCTGGCGCCAGTCGGTGACGGCGGCCGACTCTGCCCCGGAATGGCAGGCGGCGACCGCGGCATGCAGCTGATACGGCCCGGGCCGCCGCTGCCGTAGCGCCCCGGTGACCAGCGCCTCGCCCTCGGCAATCATCGCGTGATCCCAGCGGCTCCGGTCCTGGTCTGCCAGCAGCACCAGGTCGCCCTCGGGGCCGGTGCGGGCACCCCGGCGGGCGTCGGTGAGCAGCAGCAGCGCCAGCAGGCCGGAAACCTCCGGCTCGGCGGGCAGTAGCGCGGCCAGCGACCGGGCGAGCCGGATCGCCTGCTCGCACAGGTCGCCCCGGATCGGCTGGTCGCCGCTGGCGGGCTGGTGCCCGGCGGTGAACACCAGGTACACCACCCGGAGCACGGCGCCGAGCCGGCCCGGCAGGTCGGCCTGGGACGGCACCCGGAAGGCGATGCCGGCCTGCCGGATCTTCCGCTTCGCGCGGACCAGCCGCTGCGCCATGGCCGGCTCCGGGACCAGGAACGCGGCCGCGATCTCGGCGGTGGCCAGGCCGCAGACCGACCGCAGCGTGAGCGCCACCCTGGCCGCCGGGCCGAGTGCGGGATGGCAGCAGGTGAAGACCAGCGCGAGCTCGTCGTCGGCGGTGGCCAGCCACGGCTCCGGCGGCCCGGCGGGGGAGCCCGCCGGGCCCGGCGGCCCGGGTCCCAGCGTGGCGCGGTCCTCCTTGGCCCCTCGGCGGCTCTCCCGTCGCATCCGGTCGAGCGCCTTGTGCCGGGCGGTGCCGATCAGCCAGGCACCGGGACTGGCCGGTATCCCGGTGGCCGGCCACTGGACGAGGGCCGCGGCGCAGGCGTCCTGCACCGCGTCCTCGGCCAGCTCAAGATCGCCCAGCTGGCGGGTGACGACCGCCACCGCCGGCCACCAGTGGGCGCGGAACACTTCCTCGGGCACGCCCGCGCCGCCCTGGTGGCCGGTCCCGGCTGGCTGCACCTCAGGCCGACACCTGCACCACCGGCCGCACCTCCACCTTCCCGTCCGCCGCGGTCGGGAGGGCGGCCGCCCAGCGCAGGGCCTCGTCCAGGTCGGCGCACTCGATCAGGGTGAAGCCGCCGAACTGCTCCTTGATCTCCGCGGCCGGGCCGTCGGTGATCAGGGTTTCGCCGTCACGCACCCGGACCGTGGTGGAGGCGGCCGGCGGGTGCAGCGGGGCACAGTCGATCAGCACCCCCGCCTTGCCCATCCGTTCTTCCGCCTCGTCCCAGGACTGGATCAGCGCCCTGGCCGCCGGCGTTCCCGGCTCCGGCAGCGGCTTGCCATACAGCAGGATCAGGTACTTCATCGCAGGCACCACCTCTCGTGCGGCTGTTTCTCGTTGTAGTCGAACGAGGGTGCCGCCGATCGACACGCTCCCGGCGCCCGCTAGCCGTCGGACTCGGCCACGAACATCCGTGAGCCTGGCGGCGCGATCTGCCGGTAGTCCCGGGAGGTGGCCTTGCCCTCGTCCGAGGCGAACGCGGCGTCCATGGCCGCCTGGTCGGCGAAGTAGAGCTCGGTGACCCGGTGGTAGGTCTGCTCGCCGCCGTCGAGCGCCTTGACGACCCGGCCGCTCTCGGTTCGCTGCAGCCCGGGGAGCCGGGCGACCAGCGGCACGTGAGTGCCGAAGTAGTGCTCGTCGAAGGCGCTGGCGTCGCCGGGCTGGGTGTACATCACCACAAGTTTGACGGTCATGCCCGGACGTTACTGCGGGCCGTGCCTCCCGGGCCAGCGCGCGGCCCGGAGGCCAGCGCTTCCTTGAAACCCGCCCGCCACGAGGGATAGCGCAGCTGCCAGCCGAGCCCGGCCTTCGCCTTGGCGTTGGAGAAGCCGCGCCCCTCGGTCATCATCGCCACCACCGCCTTCCCGGCCAGCAGCCCGGCCAGCCAGGCGGGGACCTTCAGCGGCCGCTTCGCGCCCGCGCACTCGGCCAGGTAGGGCAGCCACTCGCTGGCCGGGGCCGGTTCGTCGTCGACGATGTTGAACGCGCCCCGCGCCTTCTGCTCCAGGGCCAGGACGGTGGCGCTCGCCGCGTCGTCGAAATGCACCCACGAGCAGTAGCCGGTGCCGCTCCCGACGAGCGGGAACTGCCGCTTGCGCACCAGTTCGACTATGTCCTCTATGGCGCCGGGGCCGTAGAGCGAACCAAACCGCAGCGAGGCGCCGCCCGCCTTCCCGACCGCGTCCTCGACGTGACCGACCGCCGCCATTACCGGCTGCGCGGGCGTCCCCGTGAGCGGGTCGAGCGGGTCCTGTTCCGTCTTCACCCAGCCGCCCTCGCGGATGCCGTTCCAGCTTGCGTAGCTCTGCGCGACGAAGCCGGGCACGCCGGCCGCCTCGGCGGCGGCCAGCAGGTGGTCGGTCCCCTCGGTGCGAAGGCGGTTGGTGGTGGCGAACCACCGGTCCATGTGCCTCATATCGGGCTTGCCCGCGATGGCGGTCATCTCGTGCGCGATCGCCTCCGGCCGGGCGGCCGTCACCGCTTCGCGGACCGACGCCGCGTCCAGCCCGTCCATCACGACCCCAACGGCGCCCAGCTGCTCCAGCATGCCCAGCTTGGCCGGGCTGGTGGCGGTCGCCGTCACCTCATGCCCCCGGGCCACGAGCTGAGGCACCAGCCGCCGGCCCACGGCCCCGGTCCCGCCTGCCACGAATACCCGCATGATTTTCACCCCCTCGTCCCAGTCTGTCTCTGCGGCCTGAGACGAGCCGCCCCCGCCCCCGTGACAGGGGAGGGAAGGCGGCGGCGGAAATCACTGGCGGCTGCTGCCCGCAACGGCTGGCAGACTAAGAGCATGTCCCAGACTTCCCTGGCAGGCGAGGCAGTTCCGGCAGGCGCCGGCGAGCGCTACCAGCCGTGCGTGCTGCTGAAGCTGGGCGAGGTGGTGCTCAAGGGCGGTAACCGGCAGCAGTTCGAGCGGATGCTGCAGGCGAACCTGCGCCGGGCCACCAGTGATCTCGGCGTCCCGGTGCGGATCTGGCAGCGG
>DASQSC010000463.1:0-2986 GCA_035642555.1 Streptosporangiaceae bacterium
GGTCAGGCAGGGTCTGCGCGCGCGGCGGGTCAGGAGGGCGCCGCGGATCCGGCGGTGCCGGCGGCTGGCGTGCTGCGAACCGAGGTCGCCGTCATCGGGGCCGGGCCGGCCGGGATGGCGGCGGCGCTGGCCGCCGCCGACGCCGGCTGCGCGGTCACCCTGGTGGACCCCGCGCCGCAGCTCGGCGGCCAGATCTACCGGCAGGACCAGCGGCTGGCCGCTGGCGGCGCCGCGCCGCCGGTGACCGGGGGACTGCCGGAACGGTTCCACCGGTCGGCCGCGCATCCCCGGATCGGCCTGCTGCTCGGCACGAGCGTGTGGCACGCGCAGCGGGCCGGCCAGCGCTTCCTGCTGCACTGCAGCGGGCAGGTCACGGGCGCGATCGCCGCCGCCGCCGTGGTGCTGGCCACCGGCGCGGCGGAGGTGGTGTTCCCGTTCCCCGGCTGGACGCTGCCCGGGGTGGTGACGGCCGGCGCCGCCCAGGCCCTGATCAAGGCGCAGGGCACGCTGGTGGGCCGCCGCGTGCTGGTGGCTGGTACCGGGCCGCTGCTGCTGCCGGCCGCGGTGAGCCTCGCCGGGCAGGGTGCCCGGGTGGTGGCCGTGTGCGAGGCTGCCCGCCCGGCACGGCTGCTGTCCCGCGCGCCGGGCCTGGCCCGTCATCCCGCCAAGGTCCGGGAAGCTGCCGGGTACGGGGCGGCCCTGGCCCGGCACCGGATCCCGGTGTGGCCGGGCCGGGCGGTGATCGCCTGCGAGGGAGAACGGCGGCTGGAACGGGCCGCCGTCGCCCGGGTGGACGCGGCCGGGCGGCAGGCGGGCCCGGCCCGGACCGTGTCCGTCGACGCGGTGGCGGTGAGCATGGGCTTCGCCCCCGTCCTGGAACTGGCCAGGGCGCTCGGCTGCGACTGCCGGCCCCAGCAGCACCGTCCGGCCGACGTCATCGTGACGGTGACCAAGGATCAGGCCGCGAGCACCCCCGGCGTTTTCGCCTGCGGTGAGGTCACCGGCGTCGGCGGCGCCGGCCTCGCCGAAGCGGAGGGGACCGTGGCCGGCGCCGCCGCTGCGCGGCTGCTGGGCAAGCTGGATGAGCCGGGCTACCGGCGGCGGTCCGCCGGCCCGCTGCGTCAGGTGGCGCGGCTGCGCAGGTTCGCCGCCTGGCTGGATGGCACCTACCCGGTCACGGACGGCTGGCTGGAACTGCTGCGGCCTGACACCGTCATCTGCCGCTGCGAGGAGGTCACCTGGGCAGACCTGGCCGGCCCGTTCACGCTCGGAGCTGCCGGCCTGCGGGCGGTCAAGGGCATCACCCGCTGCGGCATGGGCTACTGCCAGGGCCGGGTGTGCGGCCCCGGGCTGCAGCACGCCACCGCGCGCCAGGCAGGCCTGCCGCTGGCCGAGGTCGGTGACCTGCACACCCGCCATGTCGCGGCACCAGTGACGGTCGGGACCCTGGCCGCCTCCGCCCCCGGGCCAGGGCGCGGCGAAAGCGAGGAAGACTAGCCCTATGGCTGGCAGGCCGGATCTGGCGGATGCGGTGCGAGACGGGTTCGGCTGGGTCGGCTCGGAGGCGGTCGAGACGGACGGGGGTCTGGCCTGGCTCGACGACGGGGTGCTGTCGGATGGCCTGTATTCGGGGACGGCGGGGGTGCTGCTGGCCTGTGCCGAGGCCGCAGCGGCCGGGCACGACACCGCAAGCGTCGCGGCCGGTGCCCGCGACCGGCTGCTCCACCTGGCCCGGCATGGCCCGGAGGCAGCCATGCTGACGGGTGACGGGCTGTTCCTGGGGTGGAGCGGGGTGTCAGTGGCGCTGCTCGCCTGGGCCCGCGCGGCCGGGGACGCGGCCGCAGCCGGCGCCGCCGAGCGGGTCACCGAGCAGTTCGCAGCCCGCGTGCTGCTGGCCGGGCCCGGCCGGTCTGGCCGCACCGACATCATCTCCGGTGACGCCGGCATCGTGCTGGCCCTGATCGCCGACGCGTCGGACGCCGCGCTGCGTGCCGCCAGCGTCCTGGCCGGGCGGCTGGCAGCAGCGGCAGAGCCGGCTCCGGGCGGGCTGCACTGGCGGATGAACGCCACGTACAAGCACCTGATGCCCGGGTTCTCGCACGGCACCGCCGGGGCCGCCTACGCGCTGGCCGCCGCGGGCAACGCGCTGGGCCGGCGCGACCTGGTACGTGCCGCCAGCCAGGGCGCGGATGCCCTCATCGCCGCCGGCGATCACCCCGGTGGCTGGGCGGTACCAGCCACCATCCCGGCAGGACCGGACAGCCCGCTGTGCTACGGCTGGTGTCACGGCCCCACCGGCACCGCCCGGCTGTTCGTGCTGCTGGATCAGATCGACCCGCAGCCAAGGTGGCGGCACGCACTCGATGCGTGCCTGCGGGCGCTGCGCGACAGCCGCCTGCCCGCCCGGCTCTACCCCGGCTACTGGGACAATCTCGCGCGGTGCTGCGGCACCGCGGGAGTCGGCCAGTTCCTGCTTGACCGCTACCAGGCCACCGCCGACCCGGCCCTGCTCAACTGGGCCGGCACCCTGGCGGCCGACGTCCTCGACCACGCCCTGACCACCCCCCGCGGGGTCACCTGGTCGAATACCGAGCACACGGTCAGCCCGCCGGAACTGCCGCCGGAACCCGGGCTCATGCAGGGCGCTGCCGGAATCGCCGGCTGGCTGGCCCGGCTCGGCGCCCTGCGCGCCAATCCCGGTTCCCCGGTCGCCTTCGCCAGGCCCGGCCCATCCTGGCTCTGAGTTCCGCCTGACCGCCTCGGGGTCCCGGCTGATCCGGCGGTCAGGCCGGGCGGGTGTCCGGGGCGCCGGCGACCCCGGCCCCGGCGCTGACCTCGGCCTCGGGCGGGTAGCGGCCGGTCAGCCGGGCCAGCTTCAGCCCCAGGTGCAAAGCCAGCCGGTCCTGGCCGTCCCGGAGGTCGGCGCCGGTCAGCCGCTCCGCCTTGCCGAGCCGGTAGTAGAGCGTGGCCCGGTGCAGGTGCAACT
>DASQSC010000464.1:0-4614 GCA_035642555.1 Streptosporangiaceae bacterium
GACTTCGTGGTGGCGGGCATCGGTGATTGAGGCTCGTGCAGCGCGGCCAGTCTGGCCGATGGGATCCTGGCGGAGCGCGCGGGGCTGCCGGCCGTGAGCATCTGCACGGACGCGTTCGTGGTGCCTGCCCAGGCGATGGCGCGGGTGTACGGCTTCCCTGGATATGAGTTCGCGACCGTGCCGCACCCGATCGCGAGCCTGGACCCGGACCAGATCCGGGGCCTGGCCGCCGGCGTGGTGCCGGGCGTGCTGCGCATCCTCGGCGCGGAGTCCTGAGTGGACGCTTCCGTGACGGCTGCGGGCCCGGTCACCGATCCGGCCGGGATCCGGCGGGCGATGGATTACTACTCGGAACGGGGCTGGACCGACGGGTTGCCGGTCGTCCCGGTGACGGAGCCCTACCTCGCGGAGTTCCTGGCCACCACCGATCGTGATCCCGGCAGCGTGCTGCTGGCCATGCCGCACCTGAACCGGCAGTGCACGGTGCGGCTGGCGGCGATCAACGCGGCCCTGGCCGGCTGCCGTCCGGAGTACTTCCCGGTCGTGCTGGCGGCATGGGACTCGCTGGCCGCCGAGGGCTACCCGGGCCGCGGCATCTGGCAGAGCACGACCGGCACCGCCCCGCTGCTGATCGTGAACGGGCCGGTCCGGGCGGCCATCGGCCTGAACAGCCAGGGGAACGTGTTCGGCTCCGGGTTCCGCGCGAACGCGACCATCGGCCGGGCGATCCGGCTCGGCGCCATCAACGCGTTCGGGCTCCGCCCCCATCAGCTCGACCAGGCCACCCAGGGCACGCCCGCCAAGTACACCTGCTGCATCGCGGAGAACGAGGAAGAAAGCCCGTGGCCGCCGCTGCACGCGGACTTCGGCCTCGGCCGGGCCGAGAGCGCGGTCACCGCCGTGGTCATCAGGAGCTGCGTGCACATCGAGGCACGCCACACCACGGTGCCCGAGCAACTGGCCGCCGACATCGCCGGGACCGTGGCGCGCACCGGGGCGCTCATCCACCAGACGATCAGCGCCTGCATCGTGCTGAGCCCGGAGCACGCGCGGCTGCTGCACCGGGCCGGATGGGGCAAGCCGGACCTGCAGTGCTACCTCTACGACCACGCGACGGCGACCCGGGACGAGCTGGCCGCGGCCGGCAAGGAAGCGATCTCGCGGCATACCCGGTGGCGGCTGCCATCCGATCACCCGGACGCTATCAGTGACGATTCCGCCGACGCGGGCAGCCCGGGCCTGATCCGGGTGCTCAACTCGCCGGAGGCCATCCTGGTGGTCGTGGCCGGCGCCAGCAACGCCGGGGTGTCCGCGGTGGTGGAGACGTTCGGCCCGCGGGGCGGCCCGCCGCCGGTCACCCGCGTCGCAGAGGAGAATCCGCGATGACCGACGATTCGCAGCTGCTCGAGGGAGCGCTGAGCAAGTTCCGGGACACGCTGGCCGCCGATGGCTACCGGCTCGGCTGGTCGGTCGAGGACGCCGGCCGGGTCGTCATCCGGATCACCGCTGGCGCGGATGCCTGTGCCGACTGCCTGGTCCCGCTGCCGGTCATGGAGGCGATCATGGCGGACGCGCTCGCCCCGACCCCGTACACGCTCGGCCGCATCGAGCTTCCCGCCGCGTCATGACCCGGGCCGCCCGGGCCCGGCCGGAGGTCATCACCGAGCCCAGCCGGACCACGCCGGTCTACGGCGAGTTCGACGTGGTGGTGGTGGGCGGCGGGCCGGCCGGGCTGATGGCGGCCGCGGCGGCGGGCCGGGCCGGGCGGTCGGTGCTGCTGCTTGAGCGCTACGGCTTCCTGGGCGGGGCCGGCACGGCCGGCGGCCTGAGCACGTTCTGCGGCCTGCACGCCAAGGTGCACGGCGAGCACCGGCAGGTGATCCACGGCCTGGCCGACGAGATCCTGGACCGGCTGGCGAAACTGGACGGGCTGTCCCCGCCGCACCTGACCATCAACGACGGCATCCTGGCGCAGGCGTTCGACATCTCCAGCTACAAGATCGCCGCGGATGAGCTGGTGACCGGGTCCGGCGCCCGGATCCTGTTCCACGCCCTCGCGGTCGGCGCGGTGATGGCCGGGGACGGCGTCATCGGGGCGGTGCTGATCGAGTCCAAGTCCGGCCGGGCCGCTGTGCGCGGCCGGGTGTTCATCGACGCCTCCGGCGACGGGGACCTCGCCGCCTGGTCCGGCGCGCCGTTCGAGAAGTCGCCGGCGGCCGGGGAGATGCTGTACCCGTCGCTGATGTTCCGGATCAACGGCGTGGACGCGGCGGCCGCCGGCGACAAGCCGTGGCGGACGGTCGAGCGGCTCATGGACGAGGCGGAACGGGCCGGCACCCACACGTTCCCGCGCAAGAAGCCCATCGTCCGCCCGCAGCGCAACCCGCTGGAGTGGCGGGCCAACCTCACCCAGCTCAGCAACCCGGACGGGAGCGCGGTGGACGGCACGGACGCCGGCCAGCTCAGCCACGGCGAGCTGCAGGGCCGGCAGCAGGCGCTGGACGCGTTCACGTTCATCCGGGACCACGCGCCCGGGTTCGGTGATTCCTACATCGTGGACCTCGCGCCGCAGATCGGCATCAGGGAGACCCGCCGCATCACCGGCCGCTACCAGCTCACCGAGGACGACGTGCTCGGCTGCGCCGACTTCGCGGACACGATCGGCGTCAACGGGTGGCCGGTCGAGGCCCATGTCGCCGGGACGGTGGAGTTCCGGTGGCAGCGCGGCGAGCACGCGCGCGGGTTCAACCAGCTGCCGCTGCGCATGATCCTCCCGCACCGGGTCAGCAACCTGTACGTCATCGGGCGGTGCGCGTCGATGAGCCACCATGCCCAGTCGGCGGCGAGGGTTACCGGGCCGTGCTACGCCATGGGCGAGGCGGCCGGCACCGCGGCCGGGCTGGCGCTGGCGGCTGGCTGCGCCTGTGACGCGATCGAGGTGCCGGAGCTGCAGCGTCGGCTCCAGCGGGGCGGGGCCTTCCTGGGCCAGGAGACCTCGTGACGGCCGCGGGGCCGGCCGGCCGGGCCGGGACGGCAGGCCTGCGGAGCGTCTTCGAGCCGGGGTCGACGCCGTGGGCGATGCGCCGGGCGCAGTGGACCGCGCTCGGGCTGACCGACGCGGACATGGCCAAGCCCAAGATCGCGATCGTCAACACCTCCTCCGGCCTCGCGAGCTGCTTCAGCCACCTCGACGGCATCGTCGGGCCGCTGCGGCAGGCCATCACCGGCGCGGGCGGGGTGCCGTTCGAGATCCGGACCGCCGCCCCCAGCGACGCGATCACCAGCGCCGGGCGGGCCGGCCAGTACATCCTGCCCAGCCGGGACCTGATCGCCAGCGACATCGAGGTCGCGGTGGAAGGGGCGCTGCTGGACGGCATGGTCTGCCTGTCCTCGTGCGACAAGACCACCCCCGCCCACCTGATGGCCGCTGGCCGGCTGAACATCCCCTCGATCATCGTGGCCTGCGGCTACCAGCCGTCCGGGGTCTACCGCGGCGAGCGGGTGGATTTCGAGGACGTGTTCCGCTTCGCCGGGCACGTCGCCACCGGGACGATGACCGTCGGCGAGCTGGCCGAGATGAGTGCCTGCGCGGTGGCGGGTCCCGGTGTCTGCGCCGGGATGGGAACTGCGAACTCCATGCACATCGCCGCGGAGGCGCTCGGCATGGCGCTGCCGGGCAGCACGCCGGTGCTCGCGGGCAGCCCCCGGATGTGGCGGGCGGTGGCCGCGGCGGGGCGGCGGATCGTCGAGCTGGCCGCCGCGGTGGCGGAAGAACGGGAGGGCGGCTGGGGACGGCCGCGCGACATCATGACGCCGGCGGCGTTCCGCAACGCCGTGACCGCCATGCTGGCCGTGTCCGGCTCGGTCAACACCCTCAAGCACCTGCAGGCGGTCGCCGTCGAGGCCGGGTGCGACGTCGACGTGTATGACCTGTTCGAGCGGCTGGCGCCGGAGGTGCCACTGCTGGCCGCGGTGAAGCCGAACGGGGAGCGGCGGATCGACGAGTTCGAGGCGGCCGGCGGCGCGCTCGGGCTGCTGCGCCAGCTCGGCCCGCTGATCAGCCGCGGCGAGCGCACGGTGGCCGGGGGCACGCTCGGCGACGCGATCAGCGCCGCTGGCCCGGCCGATGAGAACGTGATCCGGCCGGTGGCCCGGCCGCTGGCCCGGCACCCCGGCATCGTCATCGTCCGCGGCTCGCTCGCTCCCGGCGGCGGCGTGGTCAAGCGGACCGTGGCCGGCGACGAGATGCGCCGCTGCTCCGGCCCGGCGGTGGTGTTCCGGTCCCGGGAAGACGCGCTCACCGCCATCCGCGGCGGCGCGGTGCGGCCCGGCCAGGTGGTGGTGCTGACCGGGCTGGGGCTGCGCGGGTCGCCCGGCATGGGCTTCACCTCGGCGGTGGTGTTCGCGCTGGCCGGGGCCGGGCTCGCGGCGCAGGTCGCCGTCATCACCGACGGGCAGATGTCCGGGCTGGTCAGCAAGGGACTCATGGTGGCCGAGGTGAGCCCGGAAGGCGCGGCCGGCGGGCCGATCGGGCTGGTCGCCGACGGCGACCTGATCACCGTGGACACCGGCGCCCGCACGGCGGAGCTGCACGTGCCCGAGGCCGAGCTGGCA
>DASQSC010000465.1:0-3994 GCA_035642555.1 Streptosporangiaceae bacterium
GGCTACACGATCTGCAACGACATGAGCTCGCGGTCGATCGAGGGAGAGAACCCGCTCTACCTGCCGCAGGCAAAGATCTACCTGGGCGGCTGCGCGCTCGGGCCCGGCATCCGGCCGGCCTGGGAGGTGCCCGACCCCTACGCGCTGACGATCGAAATGGCGATCCACCGCGGGGGAGAAGCGGTGTGGCGGGACCGGGCCAGCACCGCCGGGCTGCGGCGGCGGGTGCCGGAACTGGCGGAGTTCCTGTTCCGCGAGGACGACTTCCCGGGCGGGGTGGTGCTGTCGACCGGGACCAGCGTGGTCCCGGAACTGCCGTTCACGCTGCAGCCCGGGGACGAGGTCCGGATCCGGATCAGCGAGCTGGGGGAGCTGGCCAATCCGGTGGTCCGCGGCAAGGCCGCAGTTCGTCATCCGTAGCAGTGACTTTCGGCTATGGGGGCGCCGCCGCGGCGGCGGGAGCCTGGAGCCAGGCGGTCACCACTGGCCGCAGATCGGGGGAGGTTCCCATGTCAAGCACTGCTCACGCCCGGCCGCTGGGCGGGGCGCACGCAGGACCACCGGAAGAACACATACCAGCCAAATCCGAGCTGAAGGCCCGCTCCATCGGCGTGACCTCGGCCACCGGGCTGGTCATCGGCAGCATCATCGGCACCGGCGTGTTCGCGATGCCGGCCGTGCTGGCCGGCGCGGGCACCAGCTCGCTGCTGACGCTCGGGGTGATCGCGGTCGGCGCGATGCTGCTCGCGGTCATGTTCGGCCAGCTCACCAGGCGGGTGCCGAAGTCCGACGGCGGCATGTACGCCTACGCCCGGCACGAGTTCGGCGACTTCGCCGGCTACCTCACCGGCTGGTGCTACTGGATCCAGGCCTGGGCGGGCAACGCCGCCATCGTGTCGGCCTGGGTGCTGTACGTGGACGCATTGTTCGGCATCACGCGCCCGTCGGCCTGGACGAACTGGGGCATCGCCCTGCTCGGACTGTGGGTGCCGGCCGTGGTGAACCTGGCCGGCGTCCGGAACATGGCCTGGTTCCAGAACCTGACCGTGGTGCTGAAGTTCCTGCCGCTGCTGTTCGTCGGCGTCGTCGGCTGGTTCTTCGTGTCCAGCGGAAACTTCGGCCCGTTCAACGCCTCCGGCGGCAGCCTCTACAGCGCGATCGGGATCGCCGCTGGCGTGGCCCTGTTCTCCTTCATCGGGGTCGAGGTCGCGGCCATCACGGCCAAGCGGGTCCGCAACCCGCGCCGGAACGTCGGGCGTGCCTCGATCTACGGCACCGCCGCCAGCGCGCTCCTGTACGTCGCGGCCTCGGCCGCGGTGATGGGCCTGGTGCCGCACAAGGCGCTGGCCGCCAGCACGGCCCCGTTCGTGCCCGCGGTCATGACGATCTTCGGGCACAGTGCCTGGGCCGGCAAGCTGGTCGCCGCGATCGCGGTCGCCAGCGGCATCGGGGCGCTGAACGGATGGACGCTGGTCACCGCGGAGACATCGCGGGCGGTGGCCAACGACGGCCTGTTCCCGAAGTTCTTCGCCTGGTCCGACCGGAAGGACACGGCATGGCTGGGCGTCCTGCTCGCCGCGCTCCTGCCGTCGCTGCTCATGCTGTGGAGCTACCAGACGAAGGTGGGCCTGACGGTCTTCACCTACCTGGTGGACCTGACCGTGGTCACCGTCGCCATCCCGTACCTGTTCTCGGCCGCCGCCCAGCTCAGCTACCTGGTGTCGCGGCGCCGCCGGGTCGAGGGCTGGCTGCTCGCCCGGGACCTGACGATCGCCGGCGTCGGCGCCCTGTTCTCGATGTGGGTGACCTTCGCCGCCGGGTTCGCGGCCGTGTACCAGGCGCTGGTGCTGGTGCTGGCGGGCGTGATCCTCTACGCCTTCGTGAAGGCCTCGCGGGAGCGGACCGGGCAGGTGGCTGCGCCCGTGGACGCGACGGAGATCCCGGCGGACGACGCCGCGCCCGGGCCGCACCGCCTGCACCTGTCCATGCTGCACGGCGGACGGCACCCAGGCCAGCCGGGCAGCACCGAGGTGCCGTCGTGAGCCTCGGCGTCTACTCAGAGGTGGGCCAGCTCCGGCAGGTGATCGTACACCGGCCCGGCCTGGAGCTGGCCCGGCTCACTCCGGAAAACATCGACGACCTGCTGTTCGACGATGTCATGTGGGCGCGCAAGGCCAAGGAAGAGCACGACGTGTTCGCCGAGGCGCTGCGCGACAAGGGCGTACGGGTGCACTACTTCGGCCAGCTGCTGGGCGAGGTGCTGGAACAGCCGGAGGGGCGCGCGTTCGTGCTGGACCGGGTGTGCACCCCGGAGATGCTCGGCCCGGCCCTGGTGGACCCGGTCCGCCGGCTGTTCGAGGACCTGGACGGCGCAGCGCTGGCCGAGTACCTGACCGGCGGGGTGATCAAGGCCGACCTGCACCCGCTGCGGGCCGCCAGCCTGCGCTGGGACACGTTGCGCACGGACGACTTCATCCTCCCGCCGCTGCCCAACCACCTGTTCCCGCGCGACAACTCGTGCTGGGTGTACGGCGGGGTGTCGGTCAACCCGATGGCCAAGCCCGCCCGGCAACGGGAGACCCTGCATGCTAAGGCCATCTACCGCTACCACCCCCTGTGCGCCGGGCAGGACTTCGTCACCTACTTCGGCGGCGACGACGCCGGTCACCTGCCGGCCTCGATCGAGGGCGGCGACGTGCACGTGATCGGCCACGGCGCGGTGCTGGTCGGCATGGGGGAGCGGACCACCCCGATGGCGGTGGAGATCCTGGCCGCCGGGCTGTTCGCGGCCGGCCAGGCCCGGGCCGTGGTGGCGGTCGAGATCCCGAAGAGCCGCGCGTCCATGCACCTGGACACGCTGCTGACCATGATCGACCGGGGCACGTTCGTGCTGTATCCCTACTGCGACCAGAACATGCGGTCGTGGACCGTCACCGACGGCGGCGAGGGGGAGCTGCAGGTCACCGAGAACGCCAGCCTCTGGCAGAAGCTGGCCGAACTGCTGGCGGTGGACGAGGTCACGATCCTGACCACCGACGAGGACGTCCGGGCCGCGGAGCGGGAGCAGTGGGATGACGGGAACAACTACCTGGCCGTGGCCCCCGGGGTCATCGTCGGGTATGACCGCAACACCGCCACCAACACGATGCTGCGCAAGCACGGCATCGAGGTGGTGACCGTGCCGGGCGGCGAGCTGGGCCGGGGCCGCGGCGGCCCGCGGTGCATGACCTGCCCGATCGAGCGCGACCCCGCGTGAATACTCGTTAGATAACGGAACGGTCTGGTGCCGGGCGGCTGCCTGCTCGGGAGGGCGGGTGAGCTGCCCGGCGAGCCCCCGGGCTGCCCGGCACGAGCTAAGGAGAGACGCGATGGACCTGCGGGGACGCAGCCTGCTGAAGGAGCTTGACTTCACCCGCGAGGAGCTGCTGTTCCTGATCGAGCTCGGGGCGCGGGTGCGGCAGGAGAAGAAGCTGGGCACGGCGAGCGCCCGGCTGGCCGGCCAGAACATCGCCCTGATCTTCGAGCAGGCATCGACCCGGACCCGGTCCGCGTTCGAGGTCGCCGCGCACGACGAGGGCGCGCACGTGACCTACATCGGGCCCGGCGAATCGCACCTGGGCTACAAGGAGTCGGTCAAGGACGTGGCGCGGGTGCTGGGCCGGATGTTCGACGGCATCGAGTTCCGCGGGGCCGCCCACGAGTCGGTGGAGATCCTCGGCCGCTACGCCGGGGTGCCGGTCTGGAACGGGCTCACCGACAGCTGGCATCCGACCCAGGTGCTGGCCGACATGCTGACCATGCGCGATCACGCCGGCCGGCCGCTGGATCAGGTGAGCTACTGCTACCTGGGCGACGGCCGGAACAACACCGCGAACTCGCTGCTGGTGACCGGGGCCATCCTGGGCATGGATACCCGCATCTGCGCCCCGGCCGGCCTGCAGCCCTCCGCCGCGGTGCTGGCGGCCGCCCAGGACCGGGCACTTGCCTCCGGCGC
>DASQSC010000466.1:0-5134 GCA_035642555.1 Streptosporangiaceae bacterium
TCAGCCGGGTGACCGGCCAGCCGCTGCAGGTGACGCACGAGGCGGGCATCCTCACCGTCACCTACCCGGATCTGTCCTGGGAAGGCCTGCTCGGCTGGCTCCGCCCGGCGCAGCACTCGGCCGCCATCACCGTGATGGTCCCGAAGGACTGCCCGACCCAGCTCGGGGTGGTGAACGCCGTCGCCGTGGTCTCCGGCATCACCGCGCGCACCTCGGTCAAGAGCGTCGCCGGGAACATCACGCTGGACGGCGTGACCGGCGCGGTTGACGCGGACACCGTCTCCGGCGACGTGGAGGCGCAGGGGCTGGCGGGGCGGATCGGGTTCAAGTCCGTGTCCGGCGACCTGACCCTGGCCGACGGGTCGGTGGAGCGGATGGATGCGAAGTCCATCAGCGGCCGGGTGACCGCCGACGTGGACCTGATCCCGGACAGCCTGGTGCGGGTGACCACGGTGTCCGGCGAGGTCACGATCAGGCTGCCCGCGTCGGCCAGCGCCAGGGTGGAGCTGAAGTCCGCGACCGGCCCGGTCCTGACCGAGTTCGGCGACATGGACTGCTCCCGGGTGCCGGGTGCCAACTCGGCGGCCGGGCAGCTCGGCTCCGGCTCTGGCAAGCTCTCCGTCACCACCGTGTCCGGGCGGGTCGCGCTGCTCGAGCGGCACGAGCCGTCACCGCCGCCAGCGGGCGGCACGCAACCGGAGGCTGATGCCCCGTGAGTCCTGTGTTCCGGCATGGCAGGCTGCGCCTCTACCTGCTCAAGCTGCTCGACGAGGCGCCCCGCCACGGCTACGAGGTCATCCGGCTGCTGCAGGACCGGTTCCTTGGCGTCTACTCGCCATCGCCAGGGACCATCTACCCGCGGCTGGCCCGGCTGGAAGAGGAAGGCCTGGTCACCCACGACGAGGTGGACGGCAGGAAGATCTACCGGATCACCGGCAAAGGACGCGAGGAGCTGGAGAGCCGGCTGGACGAGCTGGCGGAACTAGAAGAAGAGCTCACCGCCTCGGTGCGCGACATCGCGCAGGAGGTCTCCGAAGATGTCCGGGAGACGGTCCGCAGCCTGCGCGAGGAACTGACCTGGGCCGTGCGCGACATCAGGGGCCCGCACGGTCCGCAAGCCCGGCCGCAGGGGACGCGCAAGCCACCCGGGCCTGGTGACGGGCCTGCCCGCCAGCAGCGCGAGCGCGAACAGGAACCGCGGGACCGCGACCGCGAGCGTAAGCCCGGCGCCGACCGCGACGCCGAGCATGAGCGGGACCGCGAGCGCGACCGTGAGCGCGACCGTGAGCCCCGCGCCGAACGGGACCGTGAGCGCGAGCGCGGGCGGCCCGGCGAGCACGCGGCATGGGGGCAGGGCCGCGGCTTCGAGGGCTGGGGAGGCTGGCAGGGCTGGTCGGATTGGTCCGAGTGGTGGGAGTGGCCGCACCGGCATGGCCGCCAGGGACAGCACGGGCGCTGGGGCGACCCGCGGGCCTATCGCGACATGGAACGGATGGCCCGCCGCTTCAGCCGGGAACTCCGCACCGCGGCCTGGCAGGCCCAGGCAATCGGCGAGGATGCGGTCGCCAGCCTCCGCGACATCCTGGAAGACACCCTGGAACGCATCCGCACCGAGGTGTTCCAGGCCGGGCCCGGCCGCCAGGATGAGCCGCGCCAGCGTGGCGACTGATCCCGGCCCGCTGCCGGGGGCCCGCGCTACGGGGTGAACACGACCTTCCCGAAGACCTTGCCCTCGATCATGGCGGCGAAGCCGTCGCGGGCCTGGGTGAGCGGAACCACCCGGTCGATCAGCGGGCGGACGCCGGTCTGCTCGCAGAAGCGGATGAGCCTGCCGAGCTGATCGCGCGAGCCCATGGTGGTCCCGGTCACCGACAGCTGCAGGAAGAAGATCCGGTTCAGCTCGGCCGGTGGCGCCGGCCCGCTGGTGGCGCCGGCGATCACGATCCGGCCGCCCGGCCGCAGCGATCGCAGCGAGTGGCCCCACGTCGACTGGCCGACGGTTTCCATGACCGCGTCCACCCGTTCCGGCAGCCGTGCCCCGGCCGGGAATACCTGATCGGCGCCCAGCTCGAGGGCGCGCTGCCGCTTCTCCTCGCTCCGGCTGGTGGCCCACACCCGGAAGCCGCCGGCCCGGCCCAGCAGGATCAGCGCGGTGGCCACTCCGCCGCCTGCGCCCTGCACCAGCACGGTCGAGCCGGGCTCAAGTCCCGCGCGGTCGAACAGCATCCGGTAAGCGGTGAGGTAGGCGGTGGGCAGGCAGGACGCCTCCTCGAAGCTGAGCGCGGCCGGCTTGGGCACCAGGTTCCGTCGCGGGACGGTGAGCTGCTGCGCGAACGTCCCGTCGTAGCGCTCGGACAGCAGCGACCGGTTCGGGTCGAGGGTCTCGTCGCCGGCCCCGGCCTGCGGGTCGCCCACCACCGCGTGCACCACGACCTCGTTGCCGTCGGCATCGGTACCGGCCGCGTCGCAGCCGAGGACCACCGGCAGGCGGTCGCGGCCGATGCCCACCCCGCGCAGGGTCCAGACGTCGTGATGATTGAGCGATGTGGCCCGGACCGATACGGTCGTCCACCCGTCCGGCGGCACCGGCTCCGGGCGCTCGCCGACCTCCAGGCCGGACAACGGGTCATCGGCATCAATGCGGGCAGCAGTTACGGCAAGCATGCCCGGCACCATAGCGGTTACCGGGCGTGCCGGTGATGCACAGGCCTGCCCGCCTGCGGAACCGCCGGTCGGGCGCGCTGGCTTGTGCGATACTCCTTCGTTGGACGCGGCCCCCACCCCCCCGCAACCGAGGAGCGGAGTGGATCTCACCTCCTATGCCGAGCTGGCGGTCCGGCTGGTGAACGCCGGTGGCTCCGGCGGCCTGGCAACACCCGCCGCTTATCTGGAGCTGACCGCTGACCGGCCTCACCTCGGCGGCCCGGTAACCCCGGCTGACCTGGACTCGCTCCGGCTGCTCCGGGACGAACTCGCGCAGGTCTTCGCCTTAGCGGCCGGCGGTGCCGGCCCGGAGGCGGTCGGACTGCTGAATGCCCTGCTGGCCAGGCACCCGGTTCACCCGCAGGTGTCCGGGCACGATGGACAGCCGTGGCATCTGCACCTGTGCGACAGCGGCAGTCCCGCAGACCGGTACGGGGCGGGCGCGGTGTTCGGGCTGACGGCCGTCGTCACGACGCTGGGCCCGGGTGCGCTACGGGTCTGCGCAGCAGCTTCCTGCCCGGTCGCGTTCATCGACAGCAGCCCCGACGGGTCCGGTCGCCAGTGCCCTCGCCACGGCCGGCCCCGGGCTATCGTCACCTCGCTCCGGGCCGGCCGGGCCACCAGGCAGCGGCAGGCGGCCCCGGTCGCCACCGGATGACCCGGGACAGCTGGGGGATATGCCCCGAATGCCGGGGATGTCGCAGCCTGCCTGCACCGGCCGTCGCCGGAGCAATTCACAAAAGCCCTAGTCAGAGACGTGTACTTGATCCAGATTGTGGCGTGCGTTACCGGAATGAAGCCAAGTCCCTCTTCTCATGCTCCTTGACGATCATTACCATGAGCCCTACCTCACGGGCTTATGGCCCACGTATGCGAACCCTGGAAGAAGGTTCGGACCATGGCATCTGAGTCCTCCGTACCGGCTAGCGTCACCAGACCGGCTGACGTAGGCCTTAAACGGGAGATCGGGCTGATCGGCGGCACCTGGGCGTCCGAGACCTCGCTCATCGGCTCCGGCTGGCTGTTCGGCTCGTTCTTTGCCGCGGCAGCGGCCGGAACCGCGGCCATCCTCGGCTGGGTCATCGGCGGCATCGCGGTCATCATCCTGGCGCTGGTCCACGCCGAGCTGGGAGCCATGTACCCGGTGGCCGGCGGCACGGCCAGATTCCCGCACTTCGC
The DNA here is from genome assembly GCA_035642555.1 of Streptosporangiaceae bacterium. Classification (GTDB taxonomy): domain Bacteria; phylum Actinomycetota; class Actinomycetes; order Streptosporangiales; family Streptosporangiaceae; genus JAIRTY01. The sequence goes on from DASQSC010000466.1 coordinate 3,883, forward strand.
GTTCGGGAGCGTGGCCGGCATCTCGTTCGGCTTCTTCTCCTGGCTACAGGCGGTCGTGGTGGCGCCGGTCGAGTGCTTCGCGGTGCTGACCTACGCCTCCTACTACTGGCCGAGCCTCCTCGACAAGAATGGCAATGCCACCGGGCTGGGCTTCACCTGGGCCGTTATCCTGATGGTGCTGTTCACCGCGCTCAACTTCTTCGCGATGCGGCTGTTCAACCGGATCAACGCCGGCATCACGTGGTGGAAGGTCGCCATCCCGGTGCTGGCCATCATCGTGCTGTTCACCCAGTTCCGCGGCAGCAACTTCGGCTCGCACGGCGGGTTCATGCCGTACGGCATCAAGGCGCTGTTCGGGGCGATCCCGTCGGCGGGCATCATCTTCGCTTACCTCGGGTTCGAGCAGGCCGACCAGCTCGCCGGCGAGATCAAGAACCCGCAGAAGAACCTGCCGCGCTCGATCATCTTCGCGGTCACGATCGCCGTCGTGATCTACTGCCTGCTGCAGGTGGTGTTCATCGGCGCGCTGCGGCCGGCCGACCTCACGCACGGCTGGGCAGGGCTGGCCAACAGCGCGGGCCTGAACAGCGGGCCGCTCGCCTTCCTGTCCGCGGCGGTCGGGCTCGGCTGGCTGGCGACGCTGCTGCGGATCGACGCGTTCATCTCGCCGGGCGGCACCGGGCTGATCTACCAGACCTCGACCTCGCGGATCGGGTACGGCGTGGGCAGGAACCGGTACTTCCCGCAGATCTTCACCAAGGTCGACAGCCGCGGCGTGCCGTGGGTCAGCCTGATCTTCGCGTTCGTGTTCGGCATCATCTTCCTGCTGCCGTTCCCGAGCTGGCACTCGCTGATCGCCCTGGTCACCTCGGCCAGCGTGCTGATGTACGCGGGCGCTCCGCTGGCCATGGGCGCACTGCGCCGGCAGGTGCCGGACGCGGCCCGGCCGTACCAGCTGCCGGGCGCGGGGGTGGTGGCGCCGCTCGCGTTCGTCATCGCGAACCTGATCATGTACTGGTCCGGGTTCACGGTGCTGTGGAAGCTGGGCGTGATCATCGTCATCGGGTATCTGGCGATCGGCATCTCCATGGCCTTCGACAAGCAGCGCCCGCCGCTGGACTGGAAGGCGGCCCAGTGGCTGCCGGTCTACCTGGTCGGCATGGGCATCATCTCCTGGCAGGGCCAGTACACCGGCGAGGAGTCCAACGCCCCGCCGCTGGCCACCATGCACATCCCGTTCTGGTGGGACATG
>DASQSC010000467.1:0-6898 GCA_035642555.1 Streptosporangiaceae bacterium
TCCGGGTCACGGGCGCCCAGGTGCAGGTTGGACAGCCAGCCGCGGCGGCGGCCGTGACCCCATTCGGCCGCGAGCACCACCAGGTCGAGCGTGTGCCGCGGCTTGACCTTGATCCATTCGCTGCCCCGCCGCCCGGCGGCGTAGCGGCCGTCCAGCGACTTCACCACGACGCCCTCGTGGCCGCGGTCGACCGCACTGGCGAAGAACTCCTCCGCGGCCGGCAACTCGCCGGTGACCAGGCGTGGGATCAGCAGGCCGGCCGGCAGCACGGCGGCGAGCCTGGCATGCCGCTCGCTGGCCGGCAGGTCGATCAGGTCGCTGGAGTCCAGGTGGAGCAGGTCGAAGAAGAACGCGGTGAGCGGCACCTCGGCCCGCAGCCGGGGCACGTCCACGTGACTGCCGAGCCGGCCCGCGGTGACCTGGAACGGGCGCGGGCGGCCGTCCGGGAGCAGCGCCACGGCCTCGCCGTCGAGCACCAGCTCGCGCGCGCCGAGCGCCAGCACCGCCGCTGTGATCTCCGGCACCCGGGTGGTGATGTCGTCCAGGGTCCGGGTGAACACGCTGATGGCCTCGCCGCGGCGGTGGACCTGGATCCTTATCCCGTCGATCTTCCATTCCAGCGCGGCGGCGGGCAGCTTCGCGAGGGCGTCGGCGACGGTGGGCGCGGACGAGGCGAGCATCGGCTGCAGCGGCCGTCCCGGTTCCAGGCCGAAGGACCGGAGCGCGGCCAGCGCTCCGCCGTCATCGGCGGCCGCTGCCAGTGCCGCCTGCGCCACCGCTGGCAGCGACCCGCCCAGCAGGTGAGCCCGCCGTACCTCGGCGGCGGGGACGCCGGCCGCCCGCGCGACGGCCTCGATCATGACCCCTTCCTGGGCTCCCTGCCGCAGCTCGCCGGTGATCAGCCGCGCCAGGAAAGCGCGTTCGCCCGCGCTGCCCCGCCCGAACAGGGCCGCCAGCAGCCGCCTGCGCGCAGCCTGCGAGCCCTGCCCGGTGACGGTTCCGACGTCGGCGAACACCGCGTCGGTCTCGGCCACGGTCAGCGGTGCGCCCGCGGTCTCGGCGGTGACCGGCGAGCCGGCCTGCCGCACCGTCGGCGTCATCGGGTGGCTGCCGGCCGGGGCGGGGCCGTCAGCCGCGGCGAACTCGCGCAGCAGGCCTGACAGGCCCGCGTAGCCGACCCCGATCTGCCGCTGGCGCAGCTCCCCGGAGAGGAAGGCGACCACGACCGGCGCCTCGGCCGGGCTGGCCTGGCGCAACAGCCCGGCGATCGCCTCGATCTTCGCGAGGCGCCCCGGCACCGAGGTCACGGCGTCCGAGGTGGCGACCAGGTCCCGTAGCAGCACAGCCACATTGTTCCTGGTCGTGCCGGGCGGCCGGACAGCGAGGCGGGCGGTCGGCCAGGCTGCCGGGTCGTCGACAGCAAGGCCGGCACCTCGGCCGGGCCGCGCATGAACGCCGGGCCGCGCATGAGCGCCGGGCCGGAGCGGCCGCTGGCCGGCCCCGGCCCGGGAGCGCGATCACCCGGGCGCGTCCCGCGTGCTCAGGACGTGCGGACCTGCCCGTCGGCGCCGGCGGGCGCGGTCTCGCCGCCCGGCTCGGAAGCCGCCGGTCCCGGATTGTCTTCGCTGGCCGGGGTGCTGTCGCGGCGGGTCAGCACGTACGCGAGGGCACTCGCCCCAGCGGCCAGCGCGCCCGCGGCGGCGGCGATCAGGGGCCAGCGACGGCGGCTGTCATGCTCCGGCTCCACCCGCCGGGCGGCGTCGCGCAGGATCTCGGCGAGCCGGGGCGCGAGCTGGTCCTGCACCGTCTTGCCGGCCTGGTCGAGCCGCGGGGCGGCCCAGGTGCGGGCCTGCTGCATGCCCTGCTTGGCCGAGGTACTGGCGTTCTTGGCCATCGGGGTCAGCTGAGCCGCGGTATCACGGGCACGGCGCCCGGCGTCGAGAGCGGAAGCAGTGGCTCTCGCACGCGCATCCTTTTTAGTGCTGAGCGACACTTAATCCTCCAAGATTTCCTTCCTCTGCGGCACTCCCTTCCCCTCGCGCGGCCGCTCAACCCTGCGCCCGTTTCGCCGTCTGGGCCCGGACATGGAAGGATGTGAAATGCGGGAAACGGGCGAGGCAGCGGGAACGGGCGAGGCAGACGGTCCCCGGCCCGTGCCATGCATGCGAGGATGCCACTCATGACGACAACGACGCCCATCGCGACGCTGACGACGAACCAGGGCGCAATCAAGGTCAGGCTGCTGCCCGATCACGCCCCGAAAACGGTCCGCAATTTCACCGAGCTCGCCTCCGGCGGCCGGGAGTGGACCGATCCCCGCACTAAGCGGGCGTCGACGGCGCGGCTGTACGACGGGACGATCTTTCACCGGGTCATTCCGGACTTCATGATCCAGGGCGGCGACCCGCTCGGCACCGGCACCGGCGGGCCCGGCTACGAGTTCGCGGACGAGATCCACCCGGACCTCGTCTTCGACCGGCCGTACCTGCTCGCTATGGCGAATGCCGGGCCGGGCACCAACGGCTCCCAGTTCTTCATCACCACCGCGCCCACTCCCTGGCTGACCGGCAAGCACACCATTTTCGGCGAGGTCATCGAGGGCGCTGACGTCGTGGACAGGATCTCCCGGGCGAAGACCCGCGCCGGTGACCGGCCGGTCGCGGACGTCGTGCTGGAGACGGTCCAGATCGAGGGCGGAACCACGGGTTAGGCATGGAACAACCCCCCGCTCAGGACGCGGACCAGCCTGCTGTCACGGTTCCGAGCTGCTACCGGCACCCGGGCCGGGAGACTTACCTGTCCTGCACCCGGTGCGGCCGCCCGGCCTGCCCGGACTGCCTGCGCTCGGCTCCGGTGGGCCAGCAGTGCGTGGAGTGCATCCGGGAGGGGAGCCAGGGAGCCCGCGCGCCGGCCGGCCGGTTCGGCGGCCGGCTGGTCACCTCGGGGTCCCCGGTCACCTGGACGCTGGTGGGCCTCAACGTGGTGCTCTACCTGGTCGAGTGGGTCTATCCGCGGGTGGTCGACTACCTGGCGATGGTGAGCCGGGGCTACGATCCGCTGCTGCACCAGCAGGTCGGGGTCGCGCACGGTGAGTGGTACCGGCTCATCACGGCCGCGTTCCTGCACGAGCCAGGGCTGAGCGGGTTCGGCCCGGCGCACATCATCTTCAACATGTGGGCGCTGATCGTGGTCGGCCCGGCGCTGGAACGCGTGCTCGGACGGGTCCGGTACCTGGCTGTGTACCTGCTCAGCGCGCTGGGCGGATCGGTGCTGTTCTACCTGCTCGGCCCGGTGAGCGAGTTCTCGCTGGGTGCCTCGGGCGCGATCTTCGGCCTGTTCGGGGCGTGGTTCGTGGTGTCGAGGCGGGCGCGGGTGGACAGCCGGGGAGTCGTGTTCCTCATCGTGATCAACCTCGTGATCACGTTCGCCGTGGCGGGCATCGCCTGGCAGGCCCATGTGGGCGGGCTGATCACGGGCGGGCTGCTGACGGCCGCCTACGCCTACGCGCCGCGGCAGCAGCGCGGTGTTGTGCAGCTGGGCGCCACCGCGGTGGTGATAGCGGTGCTGGTCATCGCCGTGCTGTCACGCGACAGCCAGCTCGCGAGCCACGCGCTGGGCCTGGGCACGCACTAGCCCTGACCCGGGCAGGCTGAGGTCAGCGGGCGCGGCGGGTCGGCGGGCGCGGCGGCCCGCGTTAGCGCCACTTGGTGGCAAGCGCAACGCCGGCGATGATGAAGGCCATCCCGGCGGCCAGGTTCCAGCCGCCGAGCGTGCTCTGGCCCGGCATCGTGCCGCCGGTGATGTAGTAGACGGCGATCCAGGCCAGGCCGATCAGCAGGCACGCCAGCATGGTCGGGACCAGCCAGCGCGGGCTCATCTTGGCCCGGGCCCGTCGTGGCGGCGGGGTGTAAACGGCCTTGGCTCGCACGCGGGACTTGGGCACGTTCATCTCCTGGTCGGCTTGTCGCGACCCGCCGCACGCGCCATGGTCACCCCGAGGCATCGCCCGCGGGCGGGCGTACCCGACAGCGTATCCCGCAGCAGCCATCAGCGACCACGGGTGCCAGCATGTGCCAGCGGCGGCAGCACGGAACCGGCGTCCGGATCGCCCCGCAGTGCCCGGGGCGAGGTCCCAGCTAGCGCCCGTACCGTGACGAATCCGGGCTGTCGTGCGCTTCCCTCACCATCAAGCCATAACGGTTGCGAGGTAAGTTACGCCGGGGTAACGTACCCGCGAGTAGTCGGATTCCAGCCAGATTGCCTGGCAGGGGCCGCGCTCAGCGCAACCCGGCGGGAGGGAGTGCCCAAGAGCCGCGACCCGGCTCGCCGAGTCTGACCGGAGGACTGGATCGGGGCTTTGCCTCCATCCACGCCCGTTCTCGGGTCACTCTTAGTGATCGGTTAGTTACCAAATTTCACCCCAGGGCGTAACTTCGTCGTTATACTCCGTGACCAGGCTTGGCACGAAATGAGCGGGACATACAGGAGTGGGCCGAATGTCAGAAGCGCCGAGTGAATCCCCCACGGTGGCCGGCCGGGTACGCCGGTCGTTCGCCGGGCTCGGCGAGCTCACCCTGCTGTTCGGCGCTGCCTTAATAGGGACGTTCCGGCGCCCGTTCTACTGGCAGGAGTTCCTCGAGCAGTGCCGCACGGTGGTGATCGCCAACTTCGTGCCGATCCTGCTCACCGGCACTGGCCTGGGGTTCTTCGTCTCGATCGAGGCCGGCCAGTTCTTCAAGGCCTTCTCCAGCCTGTACCGGCTGGGCGGGTTCGAGGTCATGTCCAACATCCGGGAGCTGAGCCCGGTGGCGACCGGCCTCATGATCGCCGGTGTCAGCGGCACCGCGATCGTCGCTGACCTCGGCGCCCGCCAGGTACGCGCCGAGCTTGACGCGCTCAGCGTGATGGGCATGTCCAACGTCCTGTTCATCGTGGTCCCCAGGGCGCTGGCCCTGATGCTCGTAACCGCTCTCTACAACCTGCCGATGATCGCGTTCATGATGATCTCCGGGTTCCTCGCGGGTCACGTCCTGCTCGGTGTCAACACCGGCGGGTACCTGGCCAGCTTCTGGACCCAGGGGACCGTCGTGGACGTGGTGAGCGGGGAGGTGAAGTGCATCCTGTTCGGCGCCATCGTGGCCGCCATCTGCATCTACAAGGGTGTCACCGCGCGTGGTGGCGCCGAGGGCGTGGCCAAGGCCGTTCACTCGGCGGTGGTGTGGTGCTTCGTGAGCATCTCGGTGTTTGAGTACATCTTCACGCCGACCATCCTGGCCCTCTTCCACACACAGCTCACGCTGCGGTGACGACGATGGCTACCGAGACTTCCGCCCCCCAGGCCGAGACCAGGCCCCTGCACGCCCAGCTGATGGCGCCGTTCGACAACTTCGGTGCCATCCTCGCCTTCGCGGTGCGCGCGTTCGCGGGCATCCCGCGCTCGTTCAAGTACGTCCGCGAGATCTGGTGGTACGCGGCCTTCCTCGCGATCGGCTCCACGCCGGTGGCGCTGGCCATCACCTACATCAGCGGGTCCGAGTGCTCGGTCGAGGGCTACTACTCCCTCGCCCAGCTCGGCGGCGCGCAATCGCTGGTCGGCATCTTCAACGCGCTCTGTGACACCCGCGAGATCACGCCGTTGTTCTTCGGCTTCGCGATCGGCGCCAAGGTGGGCTGCGGCATCGTGGCCGAGCTGGGGACGATGCGCATCAACCAGGAGATCGACGCGCTGGAGACGATGGGCATCCCGTCGGTCGTCTACCTGGTCTCGACCCGGGTCGTCGCGTCGCTGTTCGTGCTTCCGATCATGTACGTGTTCGCCCTGGACACCAGCTACATCGCGAGCTGGCTGGTGCAGCGGTACCAGTTCGGCAGCCAGGTCTCGGCGGGCGTGTACTTCGACTACTTCTGGCGCTTCACCAACCTCACCGACCTCGGCTTCTCGGTGCTGAAGGCGGCGGTCTTCGCGCTCATCGTCATCGTCATCGCCGTGTACCAGGGCTACCACGCCCGCGGCGGCGCGGTCGGCATCGGCCGCGCGGTGGCGCGCACCATGGCCCTCAGCCTGGTCCTGGTCGTGGTCTTCAACGCGGTCCTGACCGAGGTCTTCTGGGGCCACAACCCGAACTTCCCGATCCCCACCTAGTACCGGCAAGCAGGAAGACGAGGACGTGGCGACGTACGTGCACGAGACACAGCGCCCCGCGACGCATCCGAACGCGTCGGTGGTGCAATGCCGCGCGCTCCGGAAGGCCTTCGGCAGGCACACGGTCCTGGACGGGGTGAACTGCGACATCCCGCGCGGCCGGGTGACGGTCATCATGGGCCCGTCGGGCACCGGCAAGTCCGTCCTGCTGAGCCACATCGTGGGGCTGCTGCGGCCCGACTCCGGCGACGTGGTCGTCAACGGCTACAGCGTGCCCGGGCTGAACGAGAAGGAGCTGCTGGCGCTGCGGCGGCAGGTGGGGATGCTGTTCCAGGACGGCGCCCTGTTCAGCTCCATGAACCTGTACGACAACGTCGCGTTCCCGCTCCGGCAGCACACCCGCAAGCACGAGCGCGAGATCCGGGAGATCGTGATGGCCCGGCTAGAGGAGGTCGGGCTGGCCGGGGCCGAGCTGCGGATGCCGAACGAGCTCTCCGGCGGCATGCGCAAGCGGGCGGGCTTCGCCCGCGCGCTGGTCCTGGAGCCCAAGATCCTCTTGTTCGACGAGCCGGACTCGGGCCTGGACCCGGTCCGGACCGCGCTGCTGTGCGAACTCATCAAAGAGGTGCAGGAGCGGCACCAGTGCAGCGCCATCATCGTCAGCCACGACACCAAGACCTGCTTCGAGATCGCTGACTACGTGATCCTGCTGCACGGCGGGCTGGTGGTGGAGTCGGGGACCAAGAGCGAGGTCCG
>DASQSC010000468.1:0-4672 GCA_035642555.1 Streptosporangiaceae bacterium
TGGGCGGGCAGCGCCGCGGCCAGTTCCCGCAGCCGCACCAGCGGCGGCTGGCCGCCGAGTTCCTGGACCAGGTTCCCCTCGGCGCGGGTGACCGTGAAGGGGTCGCCGACGGGCCGGCATCCCTGCGACACCAGCGTGCGGACGTCGGCGGCTGGCAGGTAGGCCCCGACCGCACCGCCGGACAGGACCTCGCCGTCGAGGAACAGCCGGCTCTCCCGCAGCACCCCGCCGCTCGCCAGGCCGCCTATGACCACCGTCCCGGCGACGTTCTGGTTGAGGTGGGCAAGCAGTTCGTCGGCCGGGAACGACGGGTCACAGATCATCAGGTGAACGCCCGCCCGGCCGGGCTCGAACCGGTAACCGGACACGGCGCCGCCGCTGCGAGTGCGCAGGAACTTCATCGCGAACGTCTCGACCGGCCCCAGCCCGGCCGCCAGCCACAGCGAAACGGCAGGCTCGGACTCGACCTCCCGGGCGCCGCCGACCACCCCCTCCGCCACGCAGCCGATGAGCGGGAAGGAGCCGGCCTCGGCCGTGACGGCCGCCATGAGAGCCTCGGCAGAGCCCAGGAAATGCTCGGAGGCGGACAGCACACCGAACGACGGGAGCTCATCCCCGAGCGACGCTCGGGCCTCCGCCGCCGCCCGGCGCCCCGCCACCATGGGGTCCCGGCTGAGCACGAGGGCTCCTCCCGCCTTCACCACTCCAGGCTAACGGGACCGGCCGAACCGGGCCGCACGGATCAACGGGCCGAGCCGGTCAGCGGCAGAGCCGGTCAGCGGGCCGAGCCGCGGGCGAAATCCAGCGCCTCGCGGGCCAGCGGCAGCCAGTCCCGGTCACTGTCCGGGTCGAGGCTGAACCACTCCTTCATCGGGGTGCCCTTGTTCGCGTCGAAATGCACGCCGTCCCCGCTGCCAACCAGCGCGCTGACCCGGTCCGCTGGCAGCTTCAGCACCAGCCGCCCGCGCACCAGCATCGCGAAGATCTTGCCCTGGTAGCGCAGGGCACTGCGGCCGAAGCCGCTGCCGCCCCGCGGCGGCACGACCCCGGGTACGCCGGCCAGTTCGTCGATCAGGTCCTCATACCGCTCTGCCAGCCTTGTCAGGCTCGCTTCGTCCGTGCCCACGCCGCCAGGGTAGGTCCTGCCACCGACACTCAGCCTGGCTCACGGCCAGTGAGGCCGGCCGGGCGCCGATGCGGCGCGAACCGGCCAGGCATGGTCGGATGAGGTCATGCCGGAGGCGGAGATGAAGGTCCGGATCGGGATCGGCCTGGGATCGGCGGGCACCCCCGCCGGGTTCGCGGCGGCGGTGGACCGGCTCGAAGCCGCCGGGGTCGACTCGCTGTGGCTGCCGGAGATGGTGTTCGGCCCGCTGATCGAGCCATTCACCGGGATCGCGCACGCGGTCGCCCGCACGACCCGGCTGAAGGTCGGCAGCGGGCTGTCGGTGCTGCCGGGGCGCCACCCGGTGCTGGTCGGCAAGCAGCTCGCGTCGCTGGCCGGGCTGGCGCCGAAACGGGTCCTGCCCGTTTTCGGCCTGCAGCCGGCCCGGCCGGCCGAACGGGCACTCTTCCCGGTGCCGGCCGGCCGCCGGGCGGCGGTGTTCGACGAGTCGCTTGAGCTCCTCCGGCTGCTGCTGCGGCACGAGCGAGTCTCGTTCGCCGGGGAATTCTTCGCGGTTGAGGACGCCGGCGTCGGCCCGGTGCCGCCCCGGCCGCTTGACATCTGGCTCGGCGGCAGCGCTCCCGGCGCACTGCGGCGGGCCGGGCGGCTGGGCGACGGCTGGCTCGCCAGCCTGCTCACGCCCGCCGAGGCCGGGGCCGGGCGGGAGGCCATCCAGCAGGCCGCCGCCGAGGCCGGGCGGGAGATCGAGCCGGATCATTTCGGGATCAGCCTGGCGGTCGCCATCGACGGCATCCCGGCCGGGCTCGCCGCCTCCGTCCGGCAGCGGCGTCCCGGCACGGATCCCGGCACGCTCATTCCCGCCGGATGGCCGGCCGCCCGGGCGCTGATCGAGCAGTTCATCGCCGCGGGACTGACCAAGTTCGTGATCCGGCCCGCCGCTGAGACCCTTTCGTTCGAAAGGTTCCTGGACGATTTCGCGCGCGAGGTCATGCCGCTGCAGACCTGACGGCCGGGGTACGGTGATCTGCAGCTTGATCTTCGGCACTTGATCGCCGGGTATCGGACCGGATCTGGGACGGTGAGCATGCTGGGCGGGCGTTACGCAGACCGCGCGGTGATCGTTTTCGGGGCGGCCGGGGCGCTGGGCTCCGGGCTGGCTGCCGCGTTCGCGGCCGAGGGCGCCGCGGTCACCGGCGTGGACCGGCACGAGCCGCCCGCTGACCGCCGCCTGGATGGGGTCAGCTACGAGGCGGCCGACGCGGGCGACGACGCCTCGCTGGCCGGGCTCTTCGGCAGGCTGCCGGCGCCGTGGGCGATCATCAACACGGTTGGCGGTTTCGCCCCGCACGCTCCGCTGACAGAGCTGGACCCCGGGATGCTCACCGGTCAGCTGGAGCTGAACCTGGTCACGGCGGCGCTGCTGACCAAGCACGCGCTGGCGAGCATGAAGCCGGCGGGCGAGGGGCGGATCGTGCACACCGCCAGCCGGGCCGCGGTGGTGACCCGCGGCCAGGGCTTCGCCTACTCGGTCAGCAAGCTCGGCGTGATGCACCTGGTCAGCATGGCGGCGGCCGAGGTGCGCGGCACCGGGATCACCGTGAACTGCGTGGTTCCCTCGATCATCGACACGCCAGCTAACCGGGCCGCGATGCCCGGCGCGGACCACGAATCCTGGCCCAAGGTCGCCGACGTGGCCCGGGCCTACCTGTTCCTCGCCTCCCCCGAGGCCCACCTGACCTCCGGCGCCGCCATCCCGGTGTAGGGCACATCTGCTAGGCCTCGCCGTGACCGATAACGCCACGCGGCACAACCAGGCGGTATACGACGAGATCGCCGCGGTGTACGCGCGGCGGCAGGCGGGCCGGGAGCCGGGGTTCGCCGATCTGAGGGGCGCGCTCGCCGCCCGCCTGCCGCCGGGGGCGGACCTGGCGGACCTGGGGTGCGGGCCGGCCGGGGACGGCAGGCTGTTCGCCGATGCCGGGTACCGGGTCGCCGGGGCCGACCGGTCGGCGGGGATGCTAGCGGTCGCCGCCCGGTCGCTGCCTGGCCGCGTGGTGCAGGCTGACCTGCGCTGCCTGCCCTTTGCCAGCGCCAGCTTGGACGGGATCTGGTGCTGCGCCGCGCTGCTGCATGTTCCCCACGGCGACACCGCGGCCGCGCTGGGCGATATGCGCCGGGTGCTACGGCGGCCCGGGTACCTGGCGCTGATCACCGCGATGGGAGAGGGAGCGAGGCTGGAGCCGGTTCCCTACGCGCCGGGTGAGCAGCGCTGGTTCTTCTACCGGCAGGCCGCCGAGTTGCGCGGGCAACTGCACGCGGCCGGGTTGCCGGTGGTGTCCATGACCGAGGAGCCCGCGACCCGCCACTGGCTCAAGGTGCTGGCCGCCGCCACCTGAGACGCTGTCAGCTCCCGGCCGGCGGCGCGGCCGACAACTGCCAGCCGTTGAGGCGGGCCTGCTCGACCCATTCCGGCGGGCTGAATTGGCTCAACTGAATCAGGTACTGGGTGCGGCCGTTCCTTCCGCGGAAGTCGAGCACCTGATGCGGGGTGCCGGGACCGTCGCCGATGACCCGCACCCACAGCGAAGCCGGAACGGCAGCACCCGAAACAGCGGCACCCGGAATGGCGCCGACCGTCCCAGCCGCGGCCGCACTACCGGCGGCGGGGGTGTTGGCGGCCGCGCCGACCGCGTTCTTCTTGACGTCGGCCCGGATCCGGAAGTTCGCGACCAGCACCATGCGCCGGACGGCAGGGCGGGACTCGCCGGCCGGCCTGAGGCATCGCGGGGCCGACCGCCCGGCCGGCGGCCGGCCCCGCGGCCGGCGGCCGGGTCACAGGGCCAGTTCGTAGATCTGGCCGATCAGGTCGGCGCCGTAGCTGTGGTGGGGCTCCTCCTCCGCCAGGGTGAAGCCGCGGGAGAGGTAGATGTGCCGGGCGGCGGCCAGCGGGTGATTGGTCCAGAGCCTCATCCGCCGGTAGCCGGCCCGCCGGGCGAAGGCGAGGCACTCGTCGACCAGCCGGACGCCAAGCCCCTGGCCGCGGGCCGACGGGTGCAGCAGCAGGATCCGCAGCTGCGCGGTCGTCTCGTCCGCGGCCACGCAGAACACGCAGCCGGCCCGCTGGCCGTCCACCTCGGCGATCCAGGCGGCCTCCCTGGCCGGGTCATGGCCGGCGGCGTAGTCGGCGACGATCCGGGCGACCAGCGCCTCGAACGAGGTGTCCCAGCCGAACTCGGACGCGTAGACCTCGCCGTGCGCCATCACCACCCAGCCGAGGTCCCCCGGCTGGCCGAGCGGCCGGATCGTCGCCGTGACGGTGCCGGTCACGGGCTGCTGGTCGGTCATGGCGCCTCCGGCGGGGTTACTGAAACACTCGTTTCAGTGGCAGAGTACCGCTGTGACCGGAACCGCGCGAGCCAGTTCCCCGCGCCGGGACGAGCTGCTGGAACGGGCCTACGAGTACGTGCTCGAGCATGGCCTGGCGGACATGTCGCTGCGCCCGCTGGCGGCGGCGATCGGCTCCAGCCCGCGGGTGCTGCTGTTCCT
>DASQSC010000469.1:0-3729 GCA_035642555.1 Streptosporangiaceae bacterium
GCTCCCGCCTCAGAAGCGCGCCGGACGGCGCGGACGATGTTCTGGTAACCGGTGCACCGGCACAGGTTGCCCTCAAGGCCCTGGCGGATCTCGTCGTCGGTCGGGTGCGGGTTGGTGCGGAGCAGGTCAGCCGCGGCCATGATCATGCCTGGCGTGCAGTAACCGCACTGGAGCGCGTGTTCCTCATTGAATGCCCGCTGCAGCGGGTGCCAGCCCCCGTTGCCCAGGCCTTCGATGGTGGTGATTTCAGCTCCGTCTGCCTGAATCGCGAGCATTGCACAGCTTTTCACCGAAACCCCGTTCAGCTGTACGGTGCACGCGCCGCAGTTGGTCGTGTCGCACCCCACCGGGGTACCGGTCTTGCCGGCCCGTTCTCGCAGGTAGTGAACAAGCAGCAGGCGGGGTTCCACTTCATCGGTGTACGCGACCCCGTCAACATTGACGGTTATTTTCGGCATACGTGGACTCCTCTTCTGGCGGCAGTGACGCCTGATGCCAAACCTAGGTCTGGATGCCCGTGCGCACTAGGCCCATCCTGGGCCCGGCCAATGGCGTCACGGGATAAACCGGTTCGCGGCGGAGCCGCGGCAGGCGGCTTCGCCGGGGACTTCTCTACCGGGACTGTCAGCCGGTGTCGAGGACCTGGAACATCTCGGCCAGCCTGCCCTCGCCGAGCCCGCCCTCGGCTGCTGTGTGGCTGGCCCAGCCGCTCAGGAGCTGCTCCAGGCCGGTCATGTGCCCGGTCTGGCTCTCATGCGCGCGCAGCGCGGCGACCTTGCGGTCGAACGTGTCCGTGATGTCCACGTAGTGGGCGGCCGCCGGGCTCGCCGAGACCCATACCTCCGGCACCGTCCACGGCCGCAGGCCCTCCTCGGTGACGAGCTCGCCGAAGGCGAAGGGGTTCCGTGCGTCCGGGTAGACCGCGTCCAGCGCGGCCGAGCCGACCGCCCGGTGGTCGGGGTGGCTGGCGCCGAGCCGGGCGTAGTTCCGGTCCGGGCTGGGGCAGACCAGCCGATCCGGGCGGACCTGCCGGATCACCCGGGCCAGGTCCTTGCGCAGCCCCAGGGTCGCCTCCACCCGGCCGTCCGGGTAGCCGAGAAACCGCAGGTCATGCACGCCGACCCGCTTGGCGGCCTCGGTCTGCTCGGCGCGGCGGAGCCGGGCCATGTCCGGCCGCGGGACCGACTCGTCGTACCCGCCCGCGTCGCCGTCGGTCACGATGCAGTACGTCACATCGATGCCGGCATCGGTCCAGCGCGCGATCGTCCCGGCCGAGCCGAAATCCACGTCGTCCGGGTGAGCCGCGATCACCAGCACCCGCCGGACCTCGGAGTCATCGAGCATGCTCTGATCCTATGAACGGGCGCGGCCCGGGGGGACGCCCCCAGACCCCCCGCTAGTCCAGCGCGGACATCACGTGCTTGACGCGGGTGTAGTCCTCGAACCCGTACATGGACAGGTCCTTGCCGTAGCCCGAGTGCTTGAACCCGCCGTGCGGCATCTCGGCGACCAGCGGGATGTGGGTATTGATCCACACGCAGCCGAAGTCCAGCTGCCGGGCCATCCGCATGGCCCGGCCGTGGTCGGTCGTCCACACCGAGGATGCCAGCCCGTACTCGGTGCCGTTCGCCCAGCGCAGGGCCTCGTCCTCGTCGCTGAACGACTGCACCGTGATGACCGGGCCGAACACCTCGTGCTGGATGATCTCGTCCTCCTGGTGCAGCCCGTCCACGACGCTGGCCTCGAAGAAGAAGCCCTTGCCGCCGCGGGCGCGGCCGCCGGCCAGCACCTGCGCGTGGTCGGGCAGCCGGTCCAGGAACCCGCTGACCCGCTCCAGCTGGGCCGGGTTGTTCAGCGGCCCGAAGTCGGCGTCCGCCACGTCCGGGCCGCCCACGCTCTGGTTCCGCGCCTGCTCGGCCAGGGCGGCGGCCAGGTCGCTGTGGACGCGGGGCCCCGCCAGCACCCGGGTCGCCGCGGTGCAGTCCTGGCCCGCGTTGAAGTAGCCGGCCGCCGCGATCGCCTCCGCGGTCTTGGCCACGTCCGCGTCGTCGAACACGATCACGGGCGCCTTTCCGCCGAGCTCCAGATGCACCCGCTTGAGGTCGGCCGCGGCCGCCGCGGCGACCTCCCTGCCCGCGCGGACGCTGCCGGTGATCGACACCATCCGGGGGCCGGGGTGGGTGACCAGCGCCCGGCCGGTGTCCCGGTCCCCGCACACGACGTTGAACACGCCCGGCGGCAGGAACTCGCCCATCAGCTCGGCCAGCAGCAGGGTCGTGGCCGGAGTGGTGTCGGACGGCTTGAGCACCATGGTGTTGCCGGCCGCCAGCGCGGGCGCCCACTTCCAGACCGCCATCATCATCGGGTAGTTCCACGGCGTCACCGCCGCGCAGACGCCGACCGGCTCCCGGCGGATCATCGAGGTGAAACCGGACATGTACTCGCCCGCCGACCGGCCCTCCAGCATCCGGGCCGCCCCGGCGAAGAACCGGATCTGGTCCACCATCGGCGGGATCTCCTCCGATGCGGTGAGCCCGAGCGGCTTGCCGGTGTTCTCGGATTCCGCCTTGACGAACTCGTCGGCGCGGGACTCCAGCCCGTCGGCGATCCGCAGCAGCGCCAGGCTGCGCTCGGCCGGGGTGGCATCCCGCCAGCCGGGAAAGGCGTCAGCGGCCGACGATACCGCCGCGTCCACCTCGGTGGCAGTGGACAGCGGCGCGGTGGCGAACACCTCACCCGTGCTCGGGTTGACCAGGTCGTAGCGGCGATCGAAGGACGTGTCCGTCCACTGTCCGCCGATCCAGTTGCGCAGTTCCTGAACCACGAGTCCCTCCGTTCGAAATGAAATTCCCTCAGCGGCCTGCGGGGGGTCGTTCCTCGGTCACCCACGGCGAGCCGTACCCCGTGAGCAGGTCCAGGAATGGCTCGGCGGGCAGTGCCTCTGGCCCGAGCACGCCCGCCCCGGACCAGGCCCCGGAGTCGATCAGTTCCAGCGCGACCACCGGGTTGATGGCGGTCTGCCAGACCACGGCCTGCGAGCCGTACTCCGCCATCGACCAGGCATTGTCCACGGCGTGGTACAGGTAGACCTCGCGCGGCGCGCCGTCGGTGCCGGTCCCGGTCACCCAGGTCCCGGCGCAGGTCACGCCGGTCATCCGGTCGCCCAGGGTGGCCGGGTCGGGCAGGCAGGCCGCCACCACGTCCCGCGGCGGCACGCTGACCCCGCCCGCCCGCACCGGCTCGGTGCGGTCCAGGCCGAGCTTGTGCAGGGTCTGCAGCACGTCGATGAATTCCGCGCCCAGGCCGTATTTGAACGTCACCCGTCCGGCGTCGACCCAGCGCGGGATCAGCAGCACTTCCTCGTGCTCGACGTTCACGCACTCGACCGGGCCGATGCCGGCCGGGAACGTGAACACCTCCGGCTCCGAGAACGGCGCCGTGGTGTGCCAGCCCGATCCCTTCTCCCAGATCACGGGCGGATTGAGGCACTCCTCGATGGTGGTCCAGATGGAGAAGGTGGGCGCGAAGGCGTAGCCCTCCACCACCAGGTTCGCGCCGTCCCTGACGCCGATCTCGGTGATCTCGCTGAACAGCCGGTCGGCGGCGTAGCGGGCGAACACGTCTGACAGTCCCGGCTCCACGCCCATCCCGACCAGGGCCAGTTTGTCCCGCCGCTCCCACTCGGCGGCCAGTTCGAACTGCTCGTCGCCCAGCTTGATCCCGGTCTGC
>DASQSC010000470.1:0-4856 GCA_035642555.1 Streptosporangiaceae bacterium
GGCCTTCCTGTACCGGTCGGCCGACTACCGCCACCAGGTGCTGGAGATCTCCCCGCCGGTGCCGGCCGATCCGGACCCGGCGGCGGCCTTCGGGCGCTGCGCGGCGCAGGTGAGCGCCGCCATCCAGCGCAGCCCCGCCCACTGGGCCTACTGGCCGAGCCGGGCCGACCTGGCCGCGCTCGGGCTCACCTCGCCAGCCCCGGCCAGGACGCCAGCTGCGGCCAGGAGGCCAGCGGGGGCCAGTACGCCAGCGGCAGCACCGCTTCCGCTACCGGCGGCGGGACCGCTTCCGCTACCAGAGGAAGGGATCCGGCCATGACGGACCAGCAGCTGACATCGCGGCTCGAAGCCGACCTGTTCCTGCTGCACGCGCCCAGCGTCTATGACTTCCGCGAGCGGGACGACATGCTGTTCGCCTACCTGAGCGACAGCGACAGCGTCAACGTCACGTCGATCTACGAGATGTATCCCATCGGCTGGTTCTCGATCAAGCAGCGGCTGGCCGACCACGGATTCGATGCCAAGATCGTGAACGTGGCCTCGCTCATGCTCATGCATCCCCAGCTGGACGTGGAACGGCTGCTCAGCCGGCTGGAGGCGCCGGTCTTCGGGTTCGACCTGCACTGGATGACGCAATGCCAGGGTGCCGTCGAGCTCGCCGCGGTGCTGAAGCGGATCCACCCGGAGGCACTGACCATATTCGGCGGCATCTCGGCGACCTACTATGCCGACCAGCTGATCGGGTACCCGGGCGTCGACGTCGTCGTGCAGGGCTACGACACGCTGGACCCCGTCACCCAGCTGGTCGCCCGGGCCCGGCAGGGCAGCCGGGACTTCCGGGCCATCCCGAACCTGCTGTACAAGGCCGGCGGCGAGGTCCGGGCCACCGGCTTCACCCACAAACCGGCCGCGAACTACAACGACGTGCGCCACGACTGGTCGTACTACCGCCAGACGCCTGCCGCCGGGCCATCGGCCTCCAAGCTCATCATGACTTTGCCCAACACCGGGTGCGCGCACGACTGCGGCTGGTGCGGCGGGTCGCGGTTCGCCTACCGCAACATCATGGGCGTCCATAAGACCCTGGTGCAGAAGGACAACGACCTCATCATCGAAGAGCTGAAGACGATGCGGGAGGCGGCGAAGCGCACCTCCATCTACGCGCTTCAGTGCTATTCAGAGAACAAGGTGCGGATGCACCGTTATCTCGACGCGGTGAAGGAAGCCGGCTACAGCAGCGTCTTCTTCGAGCAGTTCAACCTGACCTCACCGGACACGCTGAAGAAGATGGGCGAGTCAACGGCCGCCCATATCATGCTTTCCCCGGAATCCCACGACCCGAAGATAAGCGCGGCGGCCGGGCGGGGGACCTACACCATGGCGCAGATGGAGGACTGGATTCCGCGCGCCCTGGACGCCGGGGTGAGGAGCGTTATGGTCTGGTTCTTCATCGGGATGCCGTACCAGGACCGGCAGTCGGTCATGGACACCGTCGCCTATGCCGAGCGGCTCATACGCAAGTTCGGCGGCTGGAAAGCCCTGCCACTGATCTGCCCGATGGTGCCGTTCCTCGACCCCGGCTGCCGGTTCTTCGAACAGCCCGGTGAGCATGGCTACCGCATCTTCCACCGCACGCTGGAAGAGCACCGCCGGGCCATGGTGGAGCCGCTGTGGCACCGGCGGCTCAACTACGAGACTGACTGGCTGGACCGGCGCCAGCTGCAGGATGTCTCGTACGAGGCGATCGCCCGGCTGGTAGAGATCAAGGGCGAGCACGGGGTGCTGCCGCCGGAGTTCTGCCGGGCCGTGCTGGCGACGATCGCCGAGACCCGGTGCCTGCTCGGGGAGATGGAGCAGGCGCTGCGCGCGGACGGGAAGCTGCCCGCCGGCCTCCGGGACGAGATGCGGAGCTACAACCGCAAGATCCTCGCCTATTCCAGCGATCAGATCATGCCCGTCAAGCGCCCGTTCGGCGGCCGGTGGTTCGACGACGTCACGGTTCCGCCGCAGCTGATCGCCGAGTGCCTGCCCGCTCCCAGCCCAGCCCGGCCGGATCGTAGGCGCGCTCCACGTAGATCTGATGCCAGAGCGAGAACACCAGCAGCACCCACACCTGCCGCCAGCTGACGCCGGGGTGGCCCTCCTGGAAGCGGCGCAGCAGCCGTAGCGCGGCGGCCCGGTCGATCCACTCGCCGGTCCGGGCCTCGGACAGCACCTGCTCGGCGAACTCCCGCGCCTCCGCCCGCAGCCAGTGCCCGATGGGCACCGGGAAGCCCAGCTTGGCCCGCTCGGCGGCGGCTTCCGGCACGACCTCCCGCAGCGCCTGCCGGAGCGCCAGCTTGGTCGTTCCCGCCCCGAGCTTCTCGGCCCGGCCGAGCCGGGCGGCGACCGCCATCACCGCCCGGTCCAGGAACGGCACCCGCAGCTCCAGGCCGTGCGCCATGGTCATCCGGTCCGCCTTGACCAGGATGTCGCCAGGCAGCCAGGTGCGGATGTCGACGAGCTGCATGGTGCACAGGTCGTCCAGCCCCGCCTCGCGGGCCTGCCGGAAGGCTGGCGCCGTGACGTCCTGCGGGCCGGCGCCGGCCGCGGCACGGGCCAGCGCGGGCCCCGCGATGCCGGCCGCCTGGCCGCTGGAGTACACGTGCGCGTTGCCGATGTACTGCCGCCGCAGCGGGGAGGACGCGCGTTCCAGGAAGCCCTTGCCCTTCACCCCGGGCGGGAGGAACGCGGCCGCCCGCCGCAGCGGGGCCTGCGCCCAGCCCGGCAGCCGCTGGCCCGCCCGGACCAGGCCGGCCTGCCGGTACCCCTGGTAGCCGCCGAACAGCTCGTCGGAGCCCTCGCCCGAGAGCACGACCTTGACGTGCCTGCTCGCCTCCCTGGCGACGAACCAGAGCGGGACCGCGGCGGCATCGGCGACCGGATCGTCGAGCTGCCAGACGATCCGCGGCAGGCAGGCGAAAAACTCCTGCGCGGTGATGACGTAGGGCAGCGACTTCACGCCGAGGGCGGCGGCGGTCTGCTGCGCGCGATCGATCTCGCTGTACCCGGCCCGCTCGAATCCGACGGTGAAGGTGAGCAGGTCCGGCCGGTGCTCGGCGGCCAGCGCGCAGATCGCGGCCGAATCGATCCCGCCCGACAGGAACGCGCCCAGCGGCGCGTCGCTGCGCAGGTGGACGGCGACCGAGTCGCGCAGGGCCGCGAGGATCCCCGCGGCCGTGCCCGGGCGCCGGCTGCGCACCGGGTGCAGCTCCGCCCGCCAGTACCGGGCCACGTCCACGCGGCCGCCCGGCCGGACCGTCAGGACATGGCCCGGCGGCAGTACCCGGGCCGGCGGGGCCATCGCCCGCGGCGGGGGCACGTACTGGAAGGCCAGGTACTGGCGGACGGCAACCGGGTCGACCGCGGCCGGCCCGCCGGCCCCGGCCAGGGCCTTCCGCTCAGAGGCGAACCGCAGCCGCCGCCCGCCGCCCGGCCCTTCCTCGATCGCGTAGCAGAACGGCTTGATGCCGAACGGGTCCCTGGCGCAGAACAGCTCCCTGGACTTGGTGTCCCAGATCGCGAACGCGAACATCCCCCGGAGCCGGTGCACCACGTCCGGCCCGGTCCTCGCGTACGACTCCAGCAGGACCTCGGAATCTGAGCTCGACCGCAGGGTCACCCCCCGCTGCCGCAATTCCTGCCCGAGCTCCCGGTAGTTGTATATTTCGCCGTTGAAGACCATCCAGTAGCGGCCGTCCGCGGATTGCATCGGCTGATGCCCGCCCGCCGAAAGGTCAATGATCGCCAGCCGCTGATAGCCCAGCGCGATATCGGAATCGGCGTAAAAGCCCTCATCGTCGGGGCCCCGGTGCCCGATCATCGCGGTGGCATCGGCCACCCATTCCAGGTCCGGCCTCCAGTGCCCGTCGAGAGCCAGGCATCCGGTGATTCCGCACATTTAATCCCCCCGGCGGTTTCCACGGTTGGCTGCTGACCGATCATAGGAGACGGGATTGCCCCGGCCGGGGAGGCGGCGCTTTCCGTTTCCGTTTCATCCTGGCGATGGGCCTTTGCCCGGGGCGGCGGCGCTGAGTGGCGGCGGTGAGTGGCGGCCTACGCCACCGCGGGCGAGGTGCCGGCGGCGGCGTAGGGTGGGCAGCCGTGCCGACCATTCTCATCACCGGCGCGGCCGGGCAGATCGGGACCATGCTCCGGCCGCGGCTGGCCCGGCCCGGCCGGACGCTGCGGCTGTTCGACACCGGGCCGCTGACGGCCGGCCCCGGCGAGGAGACGGTCACCGCCTCGGTCACCGACCTGGCCGCGCTGACCGCCGCCTGCCAGGGCGCTGACGCCGTCATCCACCTCGCGGCCATCTCCGGCGAGGCTCCCTGGGAGCGGATCCTGGCGGCCAACATCGGCGGCACCTACGCCGCGTTCGAGGCCGCCCGGCGGGCCAGGGTGCCGCGCGTGATCTACGCGTCCTCCAACCACGCGGTCGGGTTCACCCCCCGGTCGGGGTTCCCGGTGCCGGATTACGCGTTCGGCGCTCCCGACACCTACTACGGCGTTTCCAAGGTGACCGGTGAGGCGCTGGCCGCGCTCTACCATCACCGCTACCGGATGGACGCGATCTGCCTGCGCATCCTTACCTGTATCGAACGGCCACTCAGCCCGCGGCAGCTCTCCACCTGGCTCTCGCCTGACGACGCGGGAAGGCTGTTCGAGGCCTGCCTCACCGCGCCCCGGCCGGGATTCCGGGTCGCCTACGGGGTGTCCGCCAACACCCGGGGCGGGTGGGTCAGCCTCGCCGAGGCGCGGGCGCTCGGCTACCAGCCAGGGGACGACGCCGAGGCCTACGCCGCGGAGGTGATCGC
>DASQSC010000471.1:0-4481 GCA_035642555.1 Streptosporangiaceae bacterium
CCACCGGGACACCGGCATCCCGAACGTCGTGACGTCGAAACCGAACTCCGCGCCGGGACGGGCGGCCACCACCCGGCAGGTGGTGAACCAGACGAACGGGCCGCGCCGGTTCAGTCCCACGAACCGGGCGGGCGCGCCGTCGCGCCTGGACCACACGCACGTCAAGAAGCACTCCGGGCTCCAGCGCGCCATCCGGCGGACGTCAGAAACGGCTTGGTAGACCTGGCCTGGCGCCGCCCCGACGGTGATGCGCTCGGCCACCTCAGCGGACATGCCACCACACCTTAGCGGCCGATACCGCCGGAGCCGAGACGCCTGCTGAGCCCGGCGGGGCCGGCCCTACCGGTGCGAGCGCATCAGGCCGGCCAGCCGGACCGCCCCGAGGACCAGCAGCGCCACCACGGCAATCCAGAACAGGAAGTGCAGCGCCGAGATCACGGCCGAGACCAGTAGGAACACGACCAGCACCGCGAGCACGATCAAGATAAGACGCCCCATAGGTGCAGCATATGCGACCCGCGGCGTCCTGGCTGGCCCGCAGCTGGGCCGGTGTCATGACGCTCGCGCGCCACCCCCGCCTGCCGGGCATCTGCCACAATGGGATGACGGACCGGAACGGCAGGATTCACCGTGGCTGATGAGACCGCACTGAGCCCGGCGCAGCTCACCGAGCAGGTCGTCGCCGCCTACGCGGACACCCCCGGCCCGCGCCTGCGGGAGCTGCTCACCGCGCTGGTCAGGCACCTGCATGCGTTCGCCACCGAGACCCGGCTGACCGGGGCCGAGTGGACGGCCGCGATCGAGTTCCTCACCGCGACCGGGCAGAAGTGCGACGATCGCCGGCAGGAGTTCGTGCTGCTGTCGGACGTGCTGGGGGTCTCGTCGCTGGTGGACGTCATCAACGCGGCCGCGGGGGCCACCGAGTCCACCGTGCTCGGCCCCTTCTACCGGCCCGGGGCGCCGGCCCGCGCAATGGGCGAGCCGACCGGCCGGCCGGAAGACGGCGACCCGGCGCTGATCCGCGGCACGGTGACCGGCCTGACGGGCCGCCCGCTCGCTGGCGCCACCCTGGACGTCTGGCAGGCCGCCGCCAGCGGCCTTTATGACACCCAGGACTCCGGCCAGCCGCCGTTCAACCTGCGGGGGGTCTTCACCACCGGCCACGACGGCCGCTACCACTTCCGCGCGGTGCGGCCGGTCAGCTACCCGATCCCGACCGACGGCCCGGTCGGCGGCCTGCTGGCAGCCTCGGGCCGCCATCGCTGGCGGGCCGCCCACATCCATGCGATCGTGTCCGCCCCCGGCTGCCGCTCCGTCACCACCCACATCTTCGACGCCGGCAACCCCTACCTCGATAGCGACACCGTGTTCGGCGTGAAGGGCTCGCTGGTGCGCAAGTTCCGGCCCGCCGGGCCCGATGACCCGGCGGACGTCAGCTACGTGGCGGAAATGGACTTCGTCCTCGCGCCGGCCACCGGCAGCGCCCAGGCCAGGGACTGACCCGGCTCGGCCAGGGAACCGCGAGCAGGCAGCCGACCGGCTCTTTTACACGGTCACCGCCCCGGCCTATCACTTAGTCTGGATCTCGGATGACGGCCATCCATGGCGTCAGGGAGGTGCCGTGACCGACCCCGTTCCCCGGCAGGGGCTCTGGTCGATCCCGGGCGAGGGAGTCCTCGCCCGGCAAGGGAGCCTGGTCGTGCTCAGCGGCATCGACGAGCAGGGCTTCCTGGAGAAGCTGCTGGACCTGCTGGCCAGCGCCAGCCCGGGCGGCAACGGCCGCGGCTTTGCCGACGCGGTCGGGAACACGGTCGAAGCCGATCAGGGGTGGGGCAGCGGGCAGCCCGGTCAGCCGGGCCCGGCGGTGGTCGCCTTCGGCCCGGCCGGGGCGGGGCTGGCGGTCACCGTGGCCGGGACCGCCTGGGCCGAGATCACGACCGCGCAGGGTACCCACCGGCTGTCAGCCGGGCAGCCGTCGACCGTGCTGAGGGGACTGATCGGGGTTCCGGTCCAGGCGGTACGCGCCGGCCTGGGCAGCGACCACGGCGGCGGCCGGACCGACCGGTTCTCACGGCTCGACAGCGGCACGGTCCGGGCCGGCGGCCTGTCGTACTACTCCGGTCAGCCGGACCCGGCAGCCCCGGAGCAACCAGCCCAGCCGCCGCCCGCGGGACCGCCGTCCGGCGCGCCGATACCTCCGCCCGCGACGCCGGTCCCTCCGGCCACCGTGCCGCCGGTGGCGGTGCCGGGGGCTTTCGGCGCTGGTCAGGCTCCGGCCGGGCCCGCCCAGGCGGAAGCGGCCCAGGACGAGGCGTTCGCGGCGGAGCCGTACGCGCCGGACGAGCGCTACCAGGCGGACGAGCCGTACCAGGCAGAGGAGCCGTTCGCGGCCGGAGAACCGTTCGCGGCCGGAGAGCCGTACGGGGCCGCGGAGCCATTCGGGGCCCCGGAGCCGTACGGCGCCGCGGAACCGTTCGGGGCCCCGGAGCCGTACGGGGCCGCGGAACCGTTCGGGGCCCCGGAGCCGTACGGCGCCGCGGAACCGTTCGGTGCCGAGCCGGCACCGGCGGAGCCGCCCGCCGCAGCGCCGTTCGCCGGCGAGCAATACCCCGAAGAGCCGTTCAGCACCCCGCCGTTCGGCGAGGAGGCCATGCCCTACCAGCCGGACCCGGGCGAGCACGCCGGCTTCGAGCCGGGCCCGCCGGGATCGGGACCCTTCCCGGCCGGCCCAGCGGAACGCGGGCCGTTCGAACCGGCCCCCGCCGGGCCTGCCGGGTTCGAGCCCGGGCCGCCGGTCGGTGGCCCGCCGGCCCGGCCCGCCACCGAGCAGGCCGGGGCCGGCTTCGACGACGGCTCAGCTCCGGGCCAGGACGCGCCGGTTGTGCTCGGGGTGTACTGCAAGAACGGGCACTTCGGGGACCCGGAGGCGCGCTCCTGCGCGGTCTGCGGGGCCGGGATCAGCCGCCGCTCCGCCGCCCCCGAGCCCGGCCCGCGGCCCCCGCTCGGGGTGCTGGTCCTCGAGGACGGGACGGCCTACGACGTGGACGGCGACTTCGTGCTCGGCCGGGAACCGGTCCGGGATGCCGCGGTCTCCGCCGGTGACGCCCGCCCGCTGCGGGTGATCGACGCCGAGTCCACGGTCTCCCGGGTCCACGCCCGGGTCCACCTGGACGGGTGGCAGGTCCTGCTGACCGACCTGGGCTCGGCGAACGGCACCCGCATCCGGGCCCCCGGCTCGAAGGGGGAGCAGCCGCTTGACCCGCGGGTGCCGGTCCGGATCATGCCCGGCACCCGGGTGTTCGTGGGCGCGCAGGGGCTCAGCTTCGAGCCGTACCCCGGCGGCTGACCGCGACCGGCGCAACCACGCGGATAGGGTCGGCGCGGGCAGAAACCGGGTAAGGTCCCGCCATGTCGCAGAACGATCCCGGCTCGCCGCCGCCGCCGGGCAAGGTGCGGGTGGCGGTGGTGTTCGGAGGGCGCAGCCCCGAGCACGCGGTCTCGTGCATCACCGCGGGCAGCGTGCTGGCGGCGATCGACCGTGACCGGTACGACGTCGTGCCCATCGGCATCGCGCGCACTGGCCAGTGGGTGCTGGCCCCCGATGACCCGGGCCGGCTGGCCATCGAGGCCGGCCAGCTTCCCTCGGTCGACGGCACCGGCACCACGGTCGCCCTGCCCGCCGACCTGCCAGCGCTCGGCCTGGTGACGATCGAGCCGGGCGAGGTGCCGCGGCAGCTCGGCCAGGTGGACGTGGTCTTCCCGCTGCTGCACGGCGCGTTCGGCGAGGACGGGACCGTGCAGGGCCTGCTGGAGCTGGCCGGCGTCCCCTACGTCGGGTCCGGGGTGCTCGCCAGCGCCGCCGGCCTGGACAAGCACTACATGAAGGTGCTGCTGGCCAGCCATGGCCTGCCGGTGGCGCCGTACGTGGTGATCCGGGACCGGGAATGGCGCCGCGAGCGCAAGCGGGCCGTTGACGCGGTCAAGGAGCTGGGGTGGCCGGTGTTCGTCAAGCCGGCCCGGGCCGGATCCAGCATCGGCATCACCCGGGTCGAGTCCGAGGACGGCTTGGAAGAGGCGATCGAGGCCGCCAGGGAGCACGACCCCAAGGTCGTGGTGGAAGCGGCCGTCGCCGGACGCGAGATCGAGTGCGGAGTGCTGGAAGGCCTCGGCGACGGGCCGCCCGAGGCCAGCGTCCCGGCCGAGATCATCGTCCACGGCGGGCACCAGTTCTACGACTTCGCGGCCAAGTACCTGCCCGAAGAAGGCACCGAACTGCAGGTCCCGGCGGAGCTGCCGGCCGCGGTGACCGAGCAGGTGCGGCGGATGGCCGTGACCACGTTCGAGGCCCTCTCCTGCGAAGGGCTGGCCCGGGTCGACTTCTTCTACACCCGGGACGGCTCGCTGCTCGTCAACGAGATCAACACCATGCCCGGCTTCACGCCGTCGTCGATGTTCCCCCGCATGTGGGCGGAGTGCGGGCT
>DASQSC010000472.1:0-10025 GCA_035642555.1 Streptosporangiaceae bacterium
TCGGCGAACGGGGGCGCCCGGAACCCGTCGGTCGCCGCCGCCAGCGACCCGCGGGTGGCGGTGACCAGGAACGAATGATCCCCCACCGGGCTCACCGTCGCCTGCATCCGCTGCGTCTCCTGCAGCAGGTAGCGGTGCACGGTCAGCCGCAGTTCCTCCCGCGAATGACGGGGCGCGCCCCGCCGCGGCGTCTCCCGCAGCGTGGGAACCTCCACCACCGCCACGGCCAGCTGTGCCTCCTCCAGCCGCCGCTGGCCGCCCAGCAGGGTCGCGGTGCGGAGGGCGGCCCGGATCGCGTACCCGGTCGGGCTGACGATGAGGGAAGGCACCCCGGCACCCTCCAGCCGCTGCGCCACCGACTCCAGGCAGCTGATGGCCACCGACGTCTGGCCACGCTGCCACAGCCGCTCGTGGAAGGCGGCCAGGGTGGCCGCGCTCGCCGGGTCCTCCCGCACCTGCACTCCGCTGACGGGCAGCCCCAGCTCGGTGAAGGCGTCCTCGATGTCGGTGCGGCTGATCACGTCCACGCTGGCGCGGGCCAGGTCGAGCGAGGTGTCCTGGCTGGCCCGCAGCAAGGTCGCGTACAGCGCGCTCCCGCTCAGCGGGATCCAGGTGGCCGGCCCGCGGATCGCGCCGGCCCGCCGCGCGTACTCATACGGCACCCGGCTGGCGAACAGGCAGGCGTCGACCGATGAGCCCAGCCGCAGCACCTTGTCCGCGGCTTCCTGCTCGTTCCGGTAGGCGGCGCCGACCAGCCGCCGGGCCGGCCCGGTGCCGCCGGCCGGCAGGGCCGGCTGCCACTCGCCCGGCACCGCCGGGCCCGCGGTCCCGGCGGTGGCGGCGCCCGAGAGCATGACCCGCTCCACGAGCTCATGCGGGCCTATGATGCCGATCGTGAGTTCCGGTGAGGCCTGGCGCTGGGTGGTCATGGCTGCCCGGCCCCTGGCTGGCGCACCCTGAACGCCGCCCCCGGCCCGCGGCCCGCCGGGCCGCGGGCCGCCGCTCGTGACTGCGCTAAGCCTCCGCACCTGCTGCGGGGACCGGCGTGCCTGTGCTCATGGCTCACTATGTGACCTTACGCTGCGCCATCGGTTCGAAGTATTGGGTGACTAACGAGGACGTAACCGAATAGTAGACGGGACAAGCCGCTGCGGCGCGTTGCGGGGTGAAGGCTACCCGGTAGCCCGGACCCGGGCCAGCGCGGCCTTTGCCGCAAACCGCGCCCGCTAGCTGCCGGTTCGCCGGCGCTGTGGCCGGGCCTCGCCGGAGAACGCCGTCAGCCGCTCGCCTCGGCCGTGATGTCGGCCCCGAGTGCCGACAGCCGCCCGGCGATGTCCGCGTGTCCCCGGTCGATCAGGTATCCGGGCGAGATGACCGCCTCGCCCTCCGCGCACAGTCCAGCCAGCACCAGCGCGATCCCGGTGCGCAGGTCATGCGCCTCCACCTTGGTGCCCTTGAGCGAACGCGGCCCGTGCACGACCACCTTGTCGCCGTCCACGTCGATCTTCGCGCCCATCTTGGTGAGCTCGCCGACCAGCGTGTACCGGCCGTCGTAGATGGTTTCCCTGATGTAGCTCATCCCGTCGGCCAGGCAGCTCAGGGTCATGATCGGCGATTGCAGGTCGGTCGCGAAGCCCGGGTACGGGGAGGTGATCACGTTGATCGGCCGCAGCGGCCGGTCCCGGCGGACCTGGAGCACCGCGCCGTTGGAGGCGAACTCCACGCCCATCTGCTCCAGCTTCCAGCGGGCCACCCCGAAGTGGTCGATGTTGGCTCCGACCAGGCTCAGCTCCCCGCCGGTGATGGCGGCGGCCATGGCGAACACGGCGGCATCGATCCGGTCCGCCATCACCGTGTGCTCGGTGGGAGTCAGCTTCCCGACCCCGCGGACGGTGATGAAGCCGGTGCCGCCTCCGCTGATCTGCGCCCCCATCTTGCCCAGGAACGCGATGACGTCGAGCACCTCCGGCTCGAGCGCGGCGTTGTCGATCACGGTGGTGCCGGGCGCCATTGACGCCGCCATGATGAGGTTCTCGGTGCCGGTGTGGGAAGGGGTGTCGAGGTACAGGTGAGCGCCCTGCATCTTGCCGGCCTTGATGGAGATCTTGTCGCCGGCCTCGTCCACCGTGGCGCCGAGCCGGGCGAAGCCCCGGTAGTGGAAGTCGAGGTTGCGGCTGCCCAGGTTGCAGCCGCCGACGCCCTCTATGACGGCTTCCCCCAGCCGGTGCAGCAGCGCCGGGACGAACAGCACCGATCCCCGGAACCGGCGCGCGATCTCGGCCGGGAGCACCGGGCTGTTCAGCCCGGACGCGTCGACCACCAGGATCCGTTCCGCCTCGTGGAACTTGACCACCGCCCCTACCGCCTGCGCCAGTTCGACCGCCCGGCGGACATCCTCGATCGGCGGCACGTTCCTCAGCACGGTCCTGCCCTCGGCGGCGAGCAGAGAGGCAGCGATCATCTTGAGGGCGGCGTTCTTGGCGCCCTGGACAAATACGGTGCCCTGCAGCGGGGCTCCGCCTCGCACGCGGTAACAGGTCTCGGGGCCAACGGTCATGAGGAGGGAGCTCCTGTTCGTCGGATGCTTCGCTGGGCGACCTGGGCCGGAGCCGCAGGCCCCCGGCCGGTTCCGGACCAGCCGCTGGGCGCGTGGCGGGGAAATGGCGTGCCACGCGCAAGGCCAGTATTCCACTGGCGGCCGGGTCTGCGCGTCATGCCGGGTAGGTGAATGCCAGGCCGGTGCCTGCCGGCACCGGCTCCGCACGTCATCTTCCCTGGTGGGCCGGGGGTTCTGGGGCGCCGCACCGGCCTGAGGTTAGCGGCCGCGGCTGTGAGCGGCGGGACTGGCGTGGACGGTGTGGCCGCCATGGGTCAGGACAGCTTTTCCAGCCGGTCGAACACGACGCCGAGCCGGGCGACGTAACGCTCGGGCCGGCAGGCCCCGGCCAGCCGCGCCTCGTCCAGCTCCTGCCCGCGGGCCGCCGCCTCGGCCTGCAGGGCGGCGCGGAACGGCGTCCCGGTGTCCCAGGTGACCCGGGCGGCGGCCTGCACCAGCGCGTACGCGTCCTCCCTGGACAGGCCCGCCGACACGAGTTCGAGCAGCACGCTGGAGCTGTAGATGAGGCCGTGGGTCGCGTCCAGGTTCGCCCGCATCCGCGCCCGGTCCACCACCAGGCCCTCGACCAGGCCAGCGGTCAGGTGCAGCAGGTAGTCGCCGATGATGGCGGCATCCGGCAGCGCGACCCGCTCCACGCTGGAGTGCGAGATGTCCCGCTCGTGCCAGAGCGGGATGCCCTCGAGCACCGGCGTGACGTAGCCGCGGGCGAGCCGGGCCAGGCCGCAGATCCGTTCCGAACGGATGGGGTTGCGCTTGTGCGGCATGGCCGACGAGCCCTTCTGGCCCGTCCGGAACGGCTCGGCCAGCTCGGCGACCTCGGTCCGCTGACCGTGCCTGACCTCCAGCGCGATCGCCTCGCAGGTGGTCGCGAGCACCGCCAGCGCCGCGATCCACTCGCCGATGCCGTCCCTGAACACGACCTGGGTCGCGACGTCGGCCGGGCGCAGGCCGAGCTCGGCCATCACCCGGGCCTCCACCGCCGGGTCGAGGTTCGAGTAGGTCCCTACCGGCCCGGACAGCTTCCCCACCGCAACCTGCTCCCGGGCCCGCTGCAGCCGGTCCCGCCCGCGGGCCGCGGCGAACGCGAAGTCGGCCACCCGGTGGCCCCACACGTCCGGCTCGGCGTGAATCCCGTGCGTGCGGCCCGGCCGGAGCGTGTCCCGGTGTGCCAGCGCGTGCTCGCGCAGCACGGCGACCAGCCGGGACGCCTTGCCGAGCAACAGGTCGGTGGCCTCGGTCAGCTGCAGCGCCAGGGCGGTGTCCAGCAGGTCGGACGAGGTCATGCCGTAGTGCACCCAGGCCGCGGCGGAGCGGGGGCTGGTGTTGTCCGCCCAGGCGGTCAGGAACGCGATGACGTCATGGTCGGTCACCGCTTCCGCGGCGGCGACCGCCTCCGGGGCTGGCGGCGGCGCGGCCCGGACCGGGGCCACCGCGTCGGCCGGCACGGTGCCAGCGTCCGCCTGCGCCGCCAGCGCCAGCGTCTCGACCTGGCACCACAGCTCGTATTTATGGGCCTCGCTCCACACCCGGCCCATCTCCGGCAGCGTGTACCGCTCGATCACGGCATCTATCCTCGCGCATCCGGCCGGGGCTGCCTGCGCCCGGCTGCCAGCATGGCCACCAACCCCGCCGGCAGCGCCGCCAGTCGCGCCTCGGCCGCGACGGTGCGGGCCTATCTCGTGCCAGCGGCAGTTGCCGCAGCGGCCGCGATGTCCTTGCGGTACCAGCCGCCGCGGAGGCTGACCCGGGCGGCCGCCTGGTAGGCGGTGTCCCGGGCGGCGGCCAGGTCAGGTCCGCTGCCCACCACGTTGAGCACCCGGCCGCCTGCGGACACCAGCTTCCCGGCCGCATCGGTGGCGGTGCCTGCCTGCAGCAGGTAGGCACCGGGCACCTGCCCGGCTTCGGCGATCCCCCCGATCGGGTCGCCGCGGGCCGGGGCGCCGGGGTAGCCGTCCGCGGCGATGACCACCGTCACGGCCGCGCCGGGCAGCCAGCGCAGCGGGCCGGCCCCGGCCAGCGAGCCGCCCGCGCAGGCCGCCAGCAGCCCGGCCAGCGGGGTGGCCAGCCGGTCGAGCACCACCTGCGCTTCCGGATCGCCGAACCGGGCGTTGAACTCGACCACCCGCACCCCGCCGGCGGTCAGGCACAGCCCGGCGTACAGCACGCCGCGGTACGGGGTGCCGCGCCGCCGCAGCTCGCCGACGGCCGGCTCCGCCACCGTCGCCATCACCTCGTCGGCCAGGCCCGGCGGCAGCCACGGCAGCGGCACGTAGGCGCCCATCCCGCCGGTGTTGGGCCCCTGGTCGCCGTCCCCGGCCCGCTTGAAGTCCTGCGCGGCCAGCAGCGGGACCGCCCGGTCGCCGTCACACAGCGCGAACAGCGAGAATTCCGGGCCGTCCAGGAACTCCTCGATCACCACCCGGCCGCTCGCCCCGGCGTGCGCGGTGGCCGCCGCCAGGTCGGTCGTGACCACGACCCCCTTGCCTGCCGCCAGTCCGTCCGCCTTCACCACGTACGGCGGCCCGAACTCAGCCAGCGCGGCCTCGGCCTCCGGGCCGGTATGGCAGGTGCGGGCGCTGGCGGTGGGGATGCCGGCGGCCGCCATGACTTCCTTGGCGAACGACTTGGACCCCTCGATCATCGCCGCCTGCCTGCCGGGCCCGAAGCAGCGGATGCCAGCCGCCCTGACCGCGTCGGCCACCCCGGCCACCAGCGGGGCTTCCGGGCCGACCACCACCAGATCCGCCCCGGTGCGCCGGGCCAGCGCGGTGACCGCGGCCGGATCGGCCGGGTCAGCCTGATGCACCTCGGCCAGCGCGGCGATCCCCGGGTTGCCGGGCGCGGCATGCAGCACGGTCACGTCGCGGTCCGCGGCCAGGGCGCGGGCCAGGGCATGCTCGCGGCCGCCGGAGCCGAGCAGGAGCACTCGCACGGCCGCGAGCCTACCGGCCCGTGGCGGCAGGTCCGCGGCTCCGGCGCGGGCCGGTGCGCCGCCGGGCTGTTACCGCGCGGTCCGGCCGGGCGCCGCCCGGACGGCGGCCGTTGGCCCGCGGCGGCCGAGACTTCCGGGGTGGCGCAGGCGGTGGCGGGACGGCGACCGTTCGGATGGCTAAATCAGGTCGCGGAGCTGCAGGGTCTGATCGCGGCGGGCGCCGATGCCGACCGCGGCCACGGGCGCGCCGATCAGGTCCTCCACCGCCCGCACGTAGCCGCAGGCGGCCGGCGGCAGGTCGGCCAGTTCCCGCGCCCCCGAGATGTCCTCCCACCAGCCGTCCAGGTACTCGAACACGGGCGTGGCGTGGTGGAACTCGGTCTGCGTCATCGGGACCTCGTCGTGCCGGGTCCCGTTCACGTCGTAGGCGACGCAGACCGGCACCTTCGGCAGCCCGGACAGCACGTCGAGCTTGGTGAGGAAGTAGTCGGTGATGCCGTTCACCCTGGTCGCATACCGTGCCAGCACCGCGTCGAACCAGCCGGTGCGGCGCGGCCGGCCGGTGGTAACCCCGTACTCGCCGCCCGCCTTGCGCAGCCACTCGCCCTGCTCGTCGAGCAGTTCGGTGGGGAACGGCCCCGAGCCGACCCGGCTCGTGTACGCCTTGAGGATCCCGATCACCTTGCTGATCCGGGTCGGGCCGATCCCCGAGCCCGCGCAGGCGCCGCCCGCGGTCGGGGACGAGGAGGTCACGAACGGGTAGGTGCCGTGATCGACGTCAAGGAACGTGGCCTGCGCGCCTTCCAGCAGCACGAACTCGCCCTGGTCGAGCGCCCGGTTGAGTACCAGCGCGGTGTCTGCGACGTGCGGCTGGAGCCGCGCTGCGTAGCCCAGGTACTCGTCGGCGACGGCGGCCGCGTCGATGCCGCGCCGGTTGTACACCTTGGTCAGCATCTGGTTCTTCTCACGCAGGGCCAGGTCGAGCTTCTGCCGCAGGATGCCAGGATCGAGCAGGTCCTGCACCCGGATGCCGACCCGGGCCACCTTGTCGCCGTAGGTGGGGCCGATGCCGCGGCCGGTGGTGCCGATCCGGGCGTTGCCCAGGTAACGTTCGGTGACCTTGTCGAGTGCCCGGTGATGAGGCATGACCAGGTGCGCGTTGGCCGAGATCAGCAGGCGGTCGCAGCTCACGCCGCGCTCGGTGAGGCCGTCGATCTCGTCGATCAGCACGCCGGGGTCGACCACCACGCCGTTGCCGATCACCGGGGTGACCCTGGGTGAGAGTACGCCGGAAGGAAGCAGGTGCAAGGCGTAGTGCTCGTCACCGATCACAACGGTGTGCCCGGCGTTGTTCCCGCCCTGATACCGCACCACGTAGCTGACGCTGTCACCGAGCAGGTCGCTCGCCTTGCCCTTGCCCTCGTCCCCCCACTGCGCGCCCACCAGCACGATGGCCGGCATGTTCCTGCCCCTTCCAGGCTCCCCGCCTGCGGAATCCTGACATTACCCGACCACCGCCGCGACGTGCGGCGTCAGGCCGGCGTGGCGCCCGCTGCGGGTAGGAGGTCGCGGGCGGGGCGAGTCGCGAAGCCTTGCCGGACACCCAGGGGCGGGAGCGGCGCGGTCAGAACTCATCCAGCTCGGCGGCGGCGGCCGCGCTGCTGTCGCCGAGGAACTGGCGGCAGCGCTGCGCCTCATCGTCCTCGCCGATCGCCGCCGCGGCCGCGCCGAGGGCGTGCAGCGACCGGAGAAAGCCGCGGTTCGGCTCGTGCTCCCACGGGATCGGCCCGTGGCCGTGCCAGCCTGCCCGCCGCAACTGGTCGAGGCCGCGGTGGTAGCCGGTCCGCGCGTACGCATACGAGGCGACCGGGTCGCCCCGCTCGCGCGCCTGTTGCGCAAGCGCGGCCCAGGCGGCCAGGCAGGCAGGATGAGCGGCGGCGACCTGCGCCGGATCGGTGCCGGCGGTGAGCTCGGCAGTGGCCGGGTCCTCCGGCAGGTACGCGGGCGGCGGACCGCCCAGCAGGTTCTGATGCTCCATGCCGCCCATCCTGCCGCGTCCCCCCACCCCCGCGCCGCCCAGTCACCCCGCACCGTCCACCGCTCTGTCCCCGCCGCGCGCAGGCCCGCCGTGGCCGGCGGGCCTGACAGGGTCAGGCGCGGCCGTCGCGCGGGCCCATCGCGGTGAGAGCGTCCCCGTCGGTGGCTCGCGCCCGGACGTAGTAGTCGGCCCATTCGCGCGCGCCGGGGAATCCGGACTCGGCGGCGATCTGGTCGCAGGCAGCGTCGGCGTCGAACGCGGTGCACCGCAGGCTGGCGCCGGGACCGAGCAGTGCCCAGTGGGCACCTGGCTGGCCGTAGGGCATGCCCACGCTGCCGGGGTTGACGATCAGCCGGCCGTGCGCAAGCCGGGTGTACGGCATGTGCGTGTGCCCGCACACGATGGTCCCCAGGTCGTTCGGCAGGCCGGCGAGGACCTCGGCCCAGCGGGCAAGCCGGGAATCGACCAGCACCACCTCCTCGTCGTTACGCGGGGTGGCGTGGCAGAACAGCACCTGGCCCAGGCCGGGCACGGCGAGCGTGCGCGACAGCGGCAGCTGCGACAGCAGGTCAAGCTGATCGGGGCGAAGCTCGCGGGCAGCCCAGGCGGACACCTCGTCCGGCATGGACGGGCGCAGGCCGCGCGCGAACTCCACCAGCTCGCGGTCGGCGTTCCCGCGCACCCACACCGCCCGGCCGCCCAGGCCGGCCAGCAGATCGAGCGTCTCCACCGGCTGCGGCCCGGCGGCCAGGTCGCCGGTGAGGACGACCCGCGCGGCCGCCGCGACGTCCGGCTCCGCCAGCACGGCCCGCAGGGCGGGCAGTACCCCATGAATGTCGGACAGCACTGCCACGGCGCCCGGCACGGTGGTCACGACACCGGCACCTCCGTCATCGCACCGTTCCCGGACGGCGCGGACCCGGTCGTGGCGGCGGCTCGCGGCGGCACCGGCCTGAGCCCCGCTACCGGAGCCGGTTGCCCGCCGTCATGAGGTCTTCGCACGCCTGGACCACCCGGGCGGCCATCGAAGCCTCCGCTGCCTTGCCGTAGGAACGGGGGTCGTAGGCCTTCTTATCGCCGACGTCGCCGTCAACCTTGAGCACGCCGTCGTAGTGGCTGAACATGTGGCCCGCGATCGGCCTGGTGAAGGCGTACTGGGTGTCGGTGTCGACGTTCATCTTCACGGTGCCGTAGGAGATCGCTTCCCGGATCTCCGACAGCGCCGACCCCGAGCCGCCGTGGAACACCAGGTCGAACGGCTTCTCCCGGCCGTACTTGGCGCCGACCGCCTCCTGGATGTCCTTCAGGATGGACGGCCGCAGGGTCACGTGGCCGGGCTTGTAGACGCCGTGCACGTTCCCGAAGGTCGCGGCCAGGATGTAACGGCCGCGCTCGCCCAGGCCCAGCGCCTCCGCGGTGGCCAGGGCGTCGCCGGGGGTCGAATAGAGCTTCTCGTTCATCTCGCCGGTGACGCCGTCCTCCTCGCCGCCGACAACCCCGATCTCCAGTTCCATGATGATGCGGGCGGCGGCGCACTGGTCGAGCAGTTCCGAGGCGGTGGCCAGGTTCTCGGCGAGCGGTACCGCGGAGCCGTCCCACATGTGGGACTGGAACAGTGGTTCTTCGCCGCGGGCCACCCGCTCTTTGGAGACCTGCACCAGCGGGCGCATGAAGCCGTCCAGCTTGTTGGCCGGGCAATGGTCGGTGTGCAGCGCGACGTGCATCGGGTACTTGGCCGCAGCGGCGCGGGCGAAGTGCGCGAGCGACACCGACCCGGTCACCATGTCCTTCACCGAGCCCGACAGGTACTCCGCCCCGCCGGTGGAGACCTGGACGATCCCGTCGCTCTCGGCGTCAGCGAACCCGCGCAGGGCCGCGTTCAGCGTCTGGCTCGACGTTACGTTGATCGCCGGATAGGCGAAGCCCCGCTCCTTCGCCCGGTCGAGCATCTCGGCGTAGACCTCTGGCGTCGCGATAGGCATGACGGTGGGCTCCCTGTCTCGTGCTTTCGCCCCCAGTATCGGGGACCGCGCACGCCGGGTGCCAGCCGAGGGCCGGCGAGCCGGCCGGTTCCGTGGTCAAGAGCCGGCCAAGCCGGGCCGCGCAGGGCCTGAGCACGGTCGCCATAGGGTAGAACAGGGGGTTATGCAGAGCTTCCTGACCCAGTACGGCCTCGCCGCGGTGTTCCTGTTCGGGTTCCTCGAGGCCTGCTGCGTCCCGATCCCCTCTGAGGTCACCTTCGGCTTCGCCGGCGTGCTCGCCGGCGAAGGCCATCTCAACATCGTGGCCATCATCATCGTCGGGACGGTGGCCGAGCTTCTCGGCTCGCTCGTCTCGTACACGATCGGCCGGGTCGGGGAGCGTCCGCTGGTGCGGCGGTTCGGCCGCTACCTGCTGATCACGCAGGGCGACATCGACCGCGCGGAACGGTTCTTCGC
>DASQSC010000473.1:0-3482 GCA_035642555.1 Streptosporangiaceae bacterium
AGGTTGTGGACGACGTCCTTGTTGCTGACCACCGTCAGCACCTGGCGGCGGGCATGCAGGTCACCGCGCTTGGCGAAGGTGATCAGGCGCTCGGCGAACGGCCGCAGGCGCCGCGCCTTCGCCTCGGTGGTGGTGATCCGGCCGTGCTCGAACAGCGCGGTGGCGAGGTTGGCCAGGATGTGCCGCTGGTGGGCCGGACTGCCACCCAGCCGCGGGCCCTTGGTGGGCGTGGGCATGCCGTCGTTCTCCTCGGTCTCGTCCTCGGGCCCGCCGGCCGGGAGCCATCAGGCTCCCGGCCCCGGAACCGGTCAGTACTGCTCGGTCTCGACGTAGCTGTCGTCGTCGTCAGCGGCGTAGCTGTCCACCGCCGTGCCGGGGTCGAACCCGGGCGGCGAGTCCTTGAGCGCCAGGCTCATGTCGGCCAGCTTCTGCTTGACTTCCTCGATCGACTTGGCGCCGAAGTTACGGATGTCCAGCAGATCCTGCTCGCTGCGGGCCACCAGCTCGCCCACGGTGTGGATGCCCTCGCGCTTGAGGCAGTTGTAGGAGCGGACCGTGAGGTTGAGCTCCTCGATCGGGAGCGCCAGGTCAGCCGCCAGTGCCGCGTCGGTCGGGGACGGGCCGATGTCGATGCCCTCGGCATCCACGTTCAGCTCGCGGGCCAGGCCGAACAGCTCCACCAGCGTCTTGCCCGCGCTCGCCACCGCGTCCCGCGGGCGCATCGAGGGCTTGGTCTCCACGTCGAGGATGAGCCGGTCGAAGTCGGTCCGCTGCTCCACCCGGGTCGCCTCGACCTTGTAGGTGACCCGCAGCACCGGCGAGTAGATGGAGTCGATCGGGATCCGGCCGATCTCCTGGCCCGGCTGCTTGTTCTGGGCCGCCGACACGTAGCCGCGGCCGCGCTCGACCGTCAGCTCCATCTCCAGCTTGCCCTTGCCGTTCAGGGTGGCGATGTGCAGGTCCGGGTTGTGCACCTCGACCCCGGCGGGCGGGGCGATGTCGGCGGCGGTCACCTCGCCCGGGCCCTGCTTACGCAGGTACATGACCACCGGCTCGTCCTGCTCGGACGAGACCACCAGTTCCTTGAGGTTGAGGATGATGTCGGTGACATCTTCCTTCACGCCCGCCACCGTGGAGAACTCGTGCAGCACGCCCTCTATCCGGATGCTGGTCACCGCCGCACCCGGGATCGATGAGAGCAGCGTGCGGCGGACCGAGTTGCCGATCGTGTAGCCGAAGCCGGGCTCCAGCGGCTCGATCACGAACCTGGACCGGTAATCGCCGATGGGCTCTTCGGTGAGCGTTGGACGCTGGGCAATGAGCATTGCCTACCCCTTTCCGCGACGCCCGCTATATGACTGTCGCGATCCGTGCCGGCGCCCGCCGCCCCGGCGGCCGCCTTTCCGCCCCGGGCGGTCCCGCCCCGGGCAGTGTGTTACTTCGAGTAAAACTCCACAATTATCTGTTCCTGGACCTGGGTGTCGATCTGGGACCGGGACGGCAGCGAGTGCACCAGCACCCGCATCTTGTCCGGAATGGCTTCCAGCCAGCCCGGCACCTGCCGCTCCCCCGCTTCGGCCCTGGCCACCACGAACGGGGTCATCTCGAACGACTTCGGCCGCACCTCGATGATGTCCCGCTCGCTCACCAGGTAGGAGGGGATGTCGACCTTCTTGCCGTTCACCAGGAAGTGGCCGTGCGTGACCAGCTGCCGCGCCATGTCCCGGCTCTTGGCGAAGCCGGCCCGGAACACCACGTTATCCAGCCGGGTCTCCAGGATCTGGAGCATGACCTCGCCGGTCTTGCCACGGCGCCGGGTGGCTTCCACGTAGTAGTTGCGGAACTGCCGCTCCATGAGCCCGTAGATCCGGCGCGCCTTCTGCTTCTCCCGGATCTGGAGCAGGGCCTCGCTCTCCTTCGGCCGGTTGCGCCCGTGCTCGCCGGGCGGGTAGGGCCGGATCTCGATCGGGCACTTCGGCGTATCGCACTTGGCGCCCTTCAGGAACAGCTTCATCTTCTCGCGGCGGCAGAGCTTGCAGTCCGCACCCGTATACCGAGCCATGTCCCTTTACCCCTCAGACCCTGCGCCGCTTCGGTGGCCGGCAGCCATTGTGCGGAACGGGCGTCACATCCTGGATGGAGCCGACCTCGAGGCCGGTCGCCTGCAGCGAGCGGATTGCCGTCTCCCGGCCCGAGCCCGGGCCCTTCACGTACACGTCCACCTTGCGCATGCCGTGCTCCATCGCGCGGCGGGCCGCCGCCTCGGCGGCCATCTGGGCGGCATACGGCGTGGACTTGCGCGATCCCTTGAAGCCGACCTGCCCGGAAGACGCCCAGGAGATGACGTTCCCGACCGGGTCGGTCACGGACACGATCGTGTTGTTGAACGTGCTCCGGATGTGCGCATGCCCGTGGGCGACGTTCTTCCGTTCCTTACGCCGTACCTTCTTGGCGCCGGTGCGAGTCTTCGGAGGCATCTACTTCCCGTTCGGTGAGGTCATCGATCCGCAGCAGCGGACTACTTCTTGGCGGCCCGCTTCTTGCCGGCCACGGTCTTCTTCCTGCCCTTACGGGTACGCGCGTTCGTCTGCGTGCGCTGGCCGTGCACCGGCAGCCCGCGCCGGTGCCGCACTCCCTGGTAGCAGCCGATCTCGACCTTGCGGCGGATATCGGCCTGCACCTCGCGCCGCAGGTCGCCCTCGACCCGGTAGTTGCCATCGATCCAGTCGCGGAGCTTGACCACGTCGTCGTCGGACAGGTCGTGCACCCTTGTGTCGCCGCTGACCCCGGT
Source organism: Streptosporangiaceae bacterium (assembly GCA_035642555.1). Lineage (GTDB taxonomy): Bacteria > Actinomycetota > Actinomycetes > Streptosporangiales > Streptosporangiaceae > JAIRTY01. The sequence goes on from DASQSC010000473.1 coordinate 2,792, forward strand.
CGACTGGAGCGTCTCCAGGGCGCGGGTGCGGCCGATTCCGTAAACGTAGGTGAGGGCAACCTCCAGCCGCTTATCACGCGGGAGGTCAACGCCAACCAGACGTGCCATGCGGGCAGTTCTCCTTCGCTCGGGAGGTCCTGCGCACCGCCTCCCCGCCCCTGCCCGGGCGGGCCCCGGCCTCCTTCCGGGGGTGCCCCGCGGGGCCTGGGCCCCGCGGGCGGTGGTGCGCGCCTGTCCTACGCCCTCACCCCTGGCGCTGCTTGTGCCGGGGATCGGAGCAGATAACCATGACGCGGCCATGCCGACGGATGATCCGGCACTTGTTGCAGATCTTCTTCACGCTCGGCTTGACCTTCATTGCGGTTCTCCTCGGGCACCGGGTGCTGCCCGGCCCGTTCGATATGTTCTTTTCTTACTTGTAGCGGTAGACGATGCGCCCGCGGCTGAGGTCATACGGGCTCAGCTCCACCACCACCCGGTCATCGGGGAGGATCCGGATGTAGTGCATCCGCATCTTGCCGCTGATATGGGCGAGGACCTTGTGCCCGTTATCCAGCTCCACCCGGAAGAAGGCGTTCGGAAGTGATTCGACCACCGTGCCTTCGATCTCGATGGCGCCATCCTTCTTGGGCATATCCTCCGCGCTTCGCTGCATCGCCCGTCCGCACCGGCCGCATGACCGGCTGCCGAC
>DASQSC010000474.1:0-2560 GCA_035642555.1 Streptosporangiaceae bacterium
GCTGCAGGCGGAGCACGAGGCGCTGCTGGACGGGGTGACCGAGCCCACCCCCGATCAGCTCGCCTCGCTGCGCGACGAGGTGCTGCGGCTGGCCCGGATGGTCACAGACCTGCAGACGCTGGCGGAGGCCGACGCCGCCGCCCTCCGCCTGACGCTGGCACCGGCCGACCTGGCGGCCATCGCCGCCGGGGCCGCTGACAGCCTGGCCGGGCGGTTCGAGGCGGCCGGCATCGCCCTGCACCGGGAGCTGGCACCGGTCCAGGTGCGCGCCGACGCAGGCCGGCTGCACCAGGTGATCACCAACCTGCTCACCAACGCGCTGAAGTTCACCGGGCCGGGCGGCCTGGTCACCATCCAGGCCGGCCCGGAGGGCGGCAGCGCCGTGCTGCGGGTCACCGACACCGGCGTCGGCATCCCGGCCGCGGACATCCCGCGCATCTTCGACCGGTTCTGGCGCGGCCGCCGGACGGCGCAGACCTCCGGCAGCGGCATCGGCCTCGCATTGGCCGCCGAGCTCGCCCGCGCCCATGCCGGTGAGCTGACCGCCACCAGTACCGAAGGCCAGGGAACGCAGCTGACCCTCACCCTCCCCGGTGCCTGACCGCCGACGGGGCGTGAGTTGAGGATCACACGAGGTTATGGATCCCTGGGCGCTCGCCGGCGAGTGAGCCCGCGGGTGCGGATGCGGAAGATGATCAGGCCGCCGGCGGCGAAGGCGGCGGCCCAGGCCAGGCCGAGCGCGAGATGCCCCCACAGGTAGGCGTGCCCGAACGACCCGCCGACGGCGAACTGCATCGGCCCGAAGGACGGGAACCAGGCCAGGACCGGCTTGCTAGCCAGCGGATTGCCGAGCGGGTTCTGCAGGAACGTGTCCATCAGCCCGCCCATGATGATGAGGAAGAACCCCTCCAGGTCCCCCCGCACCAGCACGCCGAGCAGCAGCCCGAGCGCCCCGTAGGTGAGGGACATGACCGCGAACCCGGCCAGGATGGACGCCCAGCCCGCCGGGCCCGGCCGCCAGAAGGCGAGCAGGACGGCCGCGGTGTAGAGGGCGACGCCGGCCGCGACCATCGCGATGGCCAGGGCCTTCGCGGCGATCAGCGTGGCGTGCCGGTAGCCGGCGAACACCAGCCGCTGGTCGAACGCCAGGGTCCGGCGGATGGCGGCGAACACGGCGAAGCCCACGATGATGGTCAGCGAGTTGAGCCCGGCGCTGATGAGGGTCAGGTGGCCGGCGTCGACGGTGAGGACCCGGCCGGTGGCGTACAGCCGGAAGCTCAGCGGCTGGTGCCCGGCGATCACGAGCATCAGCAGGTACCAGACCGGCACGAACGCGACCAGCAGCAGCCCGGCCAGCCGGTTGCGGGTCTGGTTCCGGAGCGCGGACCGCCATGCGGTCGGGAACTGCCGGTAGGCCGCCGGGCCCGGCGCGGCGGGCGGGCCCGCTGCGGGAGGGGCGAGGTCAGATGCTGACACCGGATGCCTCCCCCGAGGGCGCGCGGCAGGTGATGGTGCCGTCGGCCAGGTCGGCCAGCACGTCGAAGCGGCCCGCCTCGAACACCAGGTGGGTGATGATCACGATGGTCTTGCCGCGCGCCCGCAGGTCATCGACCACGTCCCAGAACCGCAGGTAGGTCTCCCAGTCGAAGCCCTGGTACGGCTCATCGAGCAGCAGCAGGTCGGGGTCGTGCAGGAGCGCGAGGGTGAGGTTCAGTTTCTGCCGGGTGCCGCCCGACAGCGCGGCCACGGTGTGCTGCCGGTACTGCCCGAACCCGAGCAGGCCCGCCAGCTCTCCGGCCCGCCGCAGCGAGGACAGCCGGTAGGCGGCCGCGAAGTAGCGCAGGTGCTGGTCGACGGTGAGGTTCTCGGTCAGCACCGGCTCCTGCGGGCAGTACCCGAGCCTGCCGCTGAGCCTGACCTCGCCCCGGTCGGCGGCCAGAGTCCCGGCCAGGATCTTCAGCAGCGTTGACTTGCCCGCCCCGTTCTCCCCCACCACGGCCACCAGCTGGCCCGGCTGGGCCGTCAGCTCGGCCCCGCTGAGGACCCGCCGCCGGCCGTAGGCCTTGTGCACGTCGCGGGCCGCCAGTACCGCCCCGCTCACCCGATCCGCTGACTGCACCGCTGCGCTCCTTCCTGATTTCGAACGGGGATGGCTCGTGGCAGGCGGGCGCGGTCAGGGCGGGGCGCCCGGCGGGGAGGCGAGCAGCCCCGATCCGTAGATGACGAGCATCTCCCTGGTCCAGCGGGCCATGCCCGCCCCTGACAGCGGGTCGGTGCCCAGTGCCGCGCCGATGTGATCGCGCAGCAGCAGCACCGCCAGGTCGTTGCACAGCAGGAATGCCGCCCGGACCGGCGGGTCCGCGCCCGGGGCCGCCAGCCCGGCCGCCACCAGCGCCGCCAGCAGACCGGTACTCAGCCGGAACAGCCGCCCGAACAGCTCCCGCCCGGCGCCGCCGCCGGCCAGCAGCATCCGGCGCAGGTAGGCCGGCACCGGCGAGTCCGGCGGCAGGTGCGCCAGGATGGCCTCCGCCAGCGATCCCGACGCCGCCGGGTCGTACAG
>DASQSC010000475.1:0-4181 GCA_035642555.1 Streptosporangiaceae bacterium
GGTGGGCGGCCGCCAGCGGGACGATGAACTCGACCGTCTGGGCGTAGTAGGCCCGCTGCCGGGGCAGCGGCAGGTTGCGCAGGGTCTGCACGTTGCTGGCCCGGTCGGCGAGCTTGACCAGGACGGCGTCCCGGGGCGCGCGCGCCAGCCCGCGCAGGTACTCCTCCTTGACCGCCGCCTGGTCCTGGCCGGGCGCGGGATCAGGGATCGTGACCCAGCCGACCAGCGTCGCGACCTGGGGCCCGAATTCCGTCGCAACATCGTCCAGCGTGCACGGGGTGTCCTCCACCACGTCGTGCAGCACGGCCGCGGCCAGCACCTCCGGACTTGTCACCCCGGCGCCCCGGACCAGCACCTCGAGGGCCTCCAGCAGATGCTCGGTGTACGGCGCGCCGGTGGGGCGCTGCTGTGCGCCGTGCCGGGCGGCGGCGAACGCGGCGGCCCGGCCCACTGCCGCCACCGCCGCCGGGGGAAGCCGCTGGCGCAGTCCCGGCTCTGCCGCGTCCCAGGTGTGCCAGCTGGTGAAGATCTCCACGGGGGCGTCCTGCCTGTCAGGGCCGGCCGGGGTCAGGGGGCGAACATCGTGGGGTTGTCGGGTCCGGCGAACGCCGAGGAGTCGTGGCAGATGTTCGCGTTCCCGCTGATCCCGCCGTAGGTCTTGGAGAGGTTCTGGACCGGCGACGGCTTGGCGTGACCGGAGCCCCCGGCGGTCCCGGGGGTCGCGCTGCTGCCGGGACTCGGTGCCGCGGCGCCTGCCAGCCCGGAGAAGTCCGAGCCCAGGATGAGGTTCACCGTGCCCGGGCGCACGTCAGGGACTTGCTGCAGCTGGGCCGTCCCGAGCTGCCGCTTGAGCATGTTGACCGCGGGCAGCTGGGAGGCCGAGCCGTACTCGATGACGGTGCTCGCATAGTTGAAGCTGGCCGCGTCGCCCTGCCCGACGACGTTGAACCCGCGGCTGGTCAGGCCGCTGGCCGTGGTCCCGGCCAGCCCGGTGCTGCCCGACCCGTTCAGCACGTCCACCCGGACCTGGGCCGGGCTGACCGAGGGCGCTGGCCGGGCCGGCTGACTGGGCGAGCCCTTGCGGCGCGCGCCGTGCTTGATTCCCTTCGGCAGCGACGTGTCGTGGGCGATGGACCGGAACAGCTCGGTGTCCTGCGGCTGCGCCCACTCGACCCGGTTGGGGTCGGACGGGTCGGGCACCACCGGCAGCGAGATGAAGTGCAGCGAGCTGGAGGACAGGCCCCGCATGCTGGAGGCGATCCCCACCATGGTGGACAGTGACAGCCCGCTGTCGGTGGTGAGCGACCTGGCGACGTCGCGGATCACGGAGTAGATCCGCTGCGGGTCGGCCAGCAGGTTGCTGTGCTTGACCTTCTGCATCGCCGCGGCCAGGAAGTACTGCTGGCGCTGGATCCGCTGCAGGTCCGAGCCGAGGCCGACGTGCCGTTCCCGCACGAACGCGAGCGCCTGGGCGCCGTTCACCGTGTGCTTGCCGGCGGGCAGGTTCAGGCCCGAGGCGTGGTCCTTGATCGCGTACGGGAGACAGACGTTGACCCCGCCCACGTCGTTCACGATCGACCGGAACCCGGCGAAGTTGACCTCGGCGAAATGATCGATGTGGATGCCGGTGGTCTGCTCCAGCGTCTTCCACAGGCAGGGCGCCCCGCCGTAGGCGAAGCTGGAGTTGAGCAGCTCGCTCTGGCCGGGCGCCGCCTGCTGGCCCACGTGCCCGTGGCCGTCCGGCAGGCACCTGAGGACCGGCACGACCGAGTCCCGGGGGAAGCTGATCACGACCGCGTGCTTATGGGTCGGGGAGATGTGCAGCAGCATCGCCGTATCGGAACGGGAGCCCTGGATCCCGCGCCCGTACCTGCCGTGCGTGCCCTTCCGCGAGTCAGATCCGACGACCAGGACGTTCAGGGCACCATTCAGCTTGGGCGGGCGCTTGCCCAGCATGGCGGCGGTGATGTTGTCGTGATGGATGCTGTCGTACACGTTCCGGTACGCGGCGTACGCCGTCAGCGAGACCCCGACCAGCACGAGGGTTGCGAAGATAGCCACCCCTGACGCGACCGGGTGAGTGCCCAGCCAGCCCAGGCCGTGCCGGGGGCCGCTCGGCCGGCCGCCACGCGGCCCGCGTCCGGCCCTGGCGGCCGGGACAGGCCGCGACCGTCCGAAGCCGGGGCTGGCCGCCGGTCCTGGCATCCGCTGGTTCCCCAGCCCCCGCGCCGAGCGCGGGACCCGGGTCCTGCCCTTGCCGGCGGGATCGTGGTAGCGGCTCATCTCTCCTCGGGATGGTACTGGTCGGGTCCGCGGCTCTCAGCGCGGTCCGGGAAAGTACGGGGCACTCCCGGAAACCACGGGCAGGCGGTGCGTACAGGGTAATGGGTATCGATCGGGACGCATCACCGATGTGATATCACCGTCACCCCTGACGCCCGACTTCCGCCTATTTTGAGGTAAATTCCGGTTTGCCCGGGTCGGGTTTAGCCGCCGGGCCAGCCGGCTCGCGCCGGCGCCGCGCCACGGCTCCCGCGGCCAGCGAACTGCCAGGCGTAACGATGCGCGACGGATGGCCGGCAGCCAGATAGCGAGGGGAGCCGGTTCCGCAGGCCGTGCCTGGTGCGGGCACCTAATGACCTCGATTTTGCGAAGAATTATCCTTTCCTTGCGGGCAGCCGCGGTCGGCGGCTGGCGCCTGCGGCCGGGCAAATGCTGTCGCTGGTATTCAGCGCGAATACGATCGGCCGCCGTGATCGTAGTTCCCGGCGGGGCCGGGCCGCGGCGCCTATTACCCGAATCTGACCTGCGCTGACCCGTTCGAGGGGTGCCGCATCGCGCTGATCTGGGCCGTCCGCCGGGGGGCAGGTCCGCTGCTGGCCGGGCGCTGGGCACGTGGTTACAGTGGGTGCCGTGCGCTTAACGGGCAGGGTGGCCCGCAGCAGCGACCCCGACGCTGCCGCCGCTCCGCAGGACCGGACCAGGCCCGGCGCCCGGCGGCTGAGGCCGCTCGCGGGGATGGTGCCCGCGGGCGGGTGGGCGTTCGGCTGGCTGACGGTGCTGCCCGCGCTGGCGATCGCCGCCTGGTGCCTGCCCGGGCTGCCGCTGCTGCTGACCGGGCGCTTCGATCCCACCGCGATGGTGCTGATCTCGGTGCCGGTAGCGGCCGGGTTCGCGCTGCTGGCGGCCTGGTCCGTGCCCAGGCACTGGCCGGTGCCGTCCGCCGTCCGGCCCGCCCGGGCCGGGCGGCCCCGCCGCGGCAAGGCCGCCTGGTGGGGCCTGGCGGGCACGGCCGTCGTCGCCGCCGGCTTCGGGGCCTGGCAGGTCGTGTTCAACTCGCCGCAGCTCATCGTGCTCCGTGACCCGGGCGCCCTGGTGCAGGCCGGATACTGGGCGGCCGAGCACGGCTCACTGCCGGCAGGCGGGCTGCTGCCGGCGTTCGGGACCAGCCATCCCGGGCTGAGCCTGGCGAGCTTCGGGCTCGCCGTCCACGGCGGCGGGCTGCTGCCGAGGCTCCCGCCCGGCCTGCCGATCGTGCTGGCCGCCGGGTTGTGGGCGCACGGGGTCGCCGGCAGCGCGGTGACCTTCCCGGTGCTGGGCGCGCTCGCCGTGCTCACCGTGGGCGGGCTGACCGGCCGGCTGGCCGGGCCGCAGTGGGCACCCGCCGGGGCGCTGGCCCTGGCGCTCACCCTGCCGGAGGTGGTCACCAGCCGGTCCGCATACCCGGAGATCGCGCTGCAGATCCTGATGTTCGGCGGGCTGAGCCTGGTCACTGACTCGCTGGTGGTGATGCAGCGGCCGCCGGAGGCCGGCGGCGGGGGTGACGCGGGCGCGGCCGGGACGCTGCCGCTGCCGACCGCGGCTCCGCAGCGCCGGCCTGGCCGGCTGCCCGCCGCCATCGTCCTGGGGTGCCTCGGCGGGCTGGCACTGGGCCTGACCACGCTGCTGGCCAGCGGGTTCGTCGGGGCCTTGCTCCCGATCATCCCGTTCGGCGCCATCCTGGCGGTACGGCGCTGGAAAGCGGCTATCCCGTTCGGAATCGGAATCGTCATCGGCGCCGGTTACGGCATCGCGGGGAGCATGGCGCAGGCGGGAGGCGTGACGCGGGTGCTTGGTCCGTGGCCGCGGCCGCTGGGCCTGGCGGCGGCCGGGTTCGCCGCCGTCACCCTGCTCGGCGCGGC
>DASQSC010000476.1:0-4348 GCA_035642555.1 Streptosporangiaceae bacterium
GAGTCCGCCATCCGCTATTACGAGAAGCTCGGCCTGCTCCCGGCCACCCGGACGGCCGGCGGCCAGCGCCGGTTTCAGCGCAGCACGCTGCGCCGGCTCGCGTTCATCCGGGCTGCCCGCAACGTGGGACTCAGCCTGGACGAGATCGCGGGGGCGCTGGCCTCCCTCCCGGAGGAGCGGACGCCCACCAGGGCCGACTGGGCCCGCCTCTCCCGCGGCTGGCGTCAGCGCCTCGACGAGGAGATCAAGGCGCTGACGGCGCTGCGGGACGGGCTCGAGTCGTGCATCGGCTGCGGCTGCCTGTCGCTCCAGCGATGCGCCATGTCCAACCCGGGCGACGTGGCCCGGGCGGACGGCCCGGGGGCCGCCTACCTGCCACCCGGCCTGCGACGCGACGATGGCCGCCTGGCGGGCCCGCCAGCGCCGCTGCCGCGGCAGGCCGGCCACCGCTGACCGCCCCGCAGTCCCCGCAGTCCCACCAGTCCCCGCAGCCCGGCGCCCGGCCCGGCGCGATTTCCATGATCATGGTGGATCAGGAGGGTTGCCAGCCGGCCAATTCACCATGATCATGGCGCGGGGCCGATGTTTGCGCAGGGTCTAACGCGGAAAGACGGGTGGTCTGAGGAGCGGCAACCGGCGAGGACGGGACGAGCCATGGGAACTGACCGCGAGCCGCCGTACGTCGACGCGCTCAGCCTCACCGACAACGACCTGTACGTATATGAGGCCATCGCCACCCTGGAGCAGGCCGGCCAGCCGCCGACCGCCGAACAGATCACCGCGGCATGCACGCTCGATGCCGAGACGATTGGCCGGACGCTGGGGAAACTGCTCGATCGCGGCGTCGCGGCCGCCGTCGGCAGGGACGGCGGGCCCGGGTTCACGCTGACACGGCACGACTGGAGCTCGGTGCCCGAGTGAGTTGCGCCATGATCGTGATGGATTAGCCGGCCGGCAACCCTCCCGATTCACCACGATCACGGAAATCCGGGCCGGGCTGGCACCGGGCTGGCACCGGGCGGGGCGGGTGTCGCATCCGTGCGGCAGAGTTGGCGGTATGAGCAACGCAACGGGGACGTTCGACCTGGACCGCTTCGACACCGACCCGCCGCACGACGACCGGGACGGGGTCCAGCTGGCCCGGGCGCACATCACCAAGACCTTTCACGGCGGCATGACCGGCCACAGCGAGACCGACATCATCACCGTGCAGACCGGGCACCCGGCCGCCTATGTGGGCATCGAGCGGTTCGAGGGCATGCTGCACGGCCGGGAGGGCAGCTTCGTGCTCCAGCACAACGCGGGCGGCGAGAACGGGGTGCCCTGGATGACCTGGCAGATCGTGGAGACCTCGGGGACCGGGGAGCTGGCCGGGGTCCGTGGTGAGGGCCAGATCGAGATCGGGGCCGACGGCACCCACTCGTACACGCTCGACTACGAGCTGAGCGGGGAGCCCAGATAGCGCAGGACCGCCAGCACCCGGCGGTTGTCGTTCCCCGACGGCGGCAGGCCCAGCTTCCCGAAGATGCTCGCGACGTGCTTCTCCACGGCGCCGGCCGTCAGCACGAGCGCGCTGGCGATGCCCGCGTTGGAGCGGCCCTCGGCCATCAGGGCCAGTACCTCGCGTTCCCGCGGGGTCAGCGCGGCCAGCCCGCTGGCGTGACCGCTGGCGGTGCTTGCCGCCAGCAGCTGGCTGACCACCTCGGGGTCGAGCGCGGTGCCGCCCGCGGCCACCCGGGCCAGCGCGTCGGCGAACTCTGCCACGTCCGCGACCCGGTCTTTGAGCAGGTAGCCCACCCCCGCGGCACCGTCACGCAGCAGCTCGGAGGTGTACCTCGTCTCGATGTACTGCGAGAACAGCAGCACCCCCGTCGCCGGGTGCCGCTGCCGGAGCGCCAGCGCGGCGCGCAGCCCCTCATCGGTGTGGGTCGGGGGCATCCGGATGTCCACCACCGCGGCGTCGGGCCGGTGCTCGGCGACGGCGGCGAGCAGCCGGCCGCCGTCGCCCACCGCCGCGCACACCTCGTAGCCGCGGTCGGCCAGCAGCCGGGTCAGCCCCTCCCGCATCATGGCCGCGTCCTCGGCGATCACCACTCGCACCGGCTGCCGTCCTCACGCTCGCAGCGGGAGCTCGACGGTGATCCGCGTCGGCCCGCCCCTCGGGCTGGCGATCGCCAGCCCGCCGTCCACCGTCCGCACCCGCTGCGCCAGCCCCGCCAGGCCGCTGCCGGCGGCCGGGTCGGCCCCGCCGCGGCCGTCATCGGCGACTGCGAGCTGGAGCGTGCCAGACCGTTCCGAGACGTCGATCGTTATCTTCCCCGCGCAGCTGTGCTTCACGGCGTTAGCCAGCAGCTCGGCGGCGCAGAAGTAGGCGATCGCCTCGATCGCGGGGGTGGGCCGCCGCGGGATGCTGGCGGTGACCGCGGCCGGGATCGCGCTGCCGGTGGCCAGCGTGGCCAGCGCGTCGGCCAGGCCGTTGTCCAGCACCGGCGGGTGAATGCCGCGGGCCAGCTCCCGCAGCTCGCCGAGCGCGTCCTTGGCACCCCGGTGGGCGGCGTCGACCAGCTCGCGCACCGCCAGAAGGTCGGGCTGGCCGCCGTCGTCGCCGAGCTTCTCCCTGGCCATGCCCAGGTTCATCGCCAGCGTGGCGAGCCGGATCTGCGCGCCGTCGTGCAGGTTCCGTTCCAGCTGGCGCAGCAGGGCGGCGGAGTCGTCGACCGCCAGTGCCCGGGTCTGCTCCAGGTCGGCCAGCCGCTGCCGGAGCGTGCCGGGCCCGAGCAGCCCCCGGATGAGCCACCGGTCGGCGGCGGCCGCCGCCCTGGTCAGCCACGGCGCGGCGAGCAGCATGCCGGTCCCGGCCGCCAGGGCCGCGAACGTCCCGGGGAAGGTCGAGATGTAGAAGGTTCCCCGCCCGAACCAGCCGAACGGGGTGAACACCGGGACCGGGCTCAGGTGGACGCCCGGCGGGTGGTTCCGGAACGAGAGCCACCAGAAGGGGTAGCTGACGTTCACGGCCCCGGCGACCCAGCAGAAGACCGCGTACCAGCCGAACAGGGCGACCGGGAACTTCGCCATCAGGTAGCCCGCTGCCCGCCAGCCGGGCCGATCCCGGAGCCGGGCCATCATCCGGCCGCCCGGGTCGCGGCCGGCCGGTAGCGGGGCCGGGGCGGGTACCCGCACCCCGAGCAGCACCGCCGCGAGCCTTCGCCACCCCGCGCCCAGCCGCCGCGCGGCCCCCGTCACCACCAGGAACGGGAGCATGGCCGCGGCGACGCCCAGGGCCAGCAGCAGGTCCCCGGGCGCCGGGTCCGGGGCCGTGGTGGCAAGCCGGCCGATGACGAGCGCGAGGATGAAGCCCGCCACCGGGAGGGGGATCGCGAACGGCAGCCCGGCCAGGCAGAACAGCAGCTCGCGGCGGGCCCGGGCGCTGGCCGGGGTCCGCAGCACGGTGCGGAGCGCTGGCGACACCGGGCGTGCCGGGCTGCCGGTTGCGGACACGTCCTCCAGTGTCATGCATCCCGCCTGGTGAGGAGCCATCCGCCAGCCGCCAGCGCGATGGCGGCGTACAGGCACAGCATCCCGAGCCCGGCCCACGGCGACAAGAGGTGCGGGCATTGCGCGGCGCGGGCCGGGCAGTTCTGCGTCCTGGTCGCGCTCAGCGAGTTCCCGATGATGATGACCGGCAGGTAGGCGGCCGCGCCATGAGCGAGGCTGGCGGCGATGGTCGCCAGGATCCAGACCCCGCCGACGAGCGCGCCGACGGCCGCCGCGGTGTGCCGGATGATCGCGCCCAGCCCGAGTCCGAGCAGGCCGATCAGGCAGAAGCTCGCACCGGACAGCACGACCGCGCGGAGCACGCCCGGCTGGGTCAGCGCCGGTGCGGCGATGCCGTGACGAAGGGCGGCACCGCCAGCGAAGAAGGCGGTGAACGACGCCGCCTCGCCGAGGACCAGCGTCGTCCCGGCGAACACCGCCGCCTTGGCGGCCAGTACTAGCGGCCGGCGCGGGACGGCCGCGAGCGTCCCCCGGATGAGGCCGGAGGTGTACTCGCTGGTGACGACGAGGACCCCGAGCACGCCTGTCAGCAGCAGCCCGGGTACCACCCCGGCCAGCGCGTTGTTGGTGAGGTCGCCGCGGGGGTTCCGGGTGTTGAGGCCGATGGCCACGGCCATGGCGACCGCCCCGGCTCCCGTGATCGCCAGCGTCCACCAGGTCGAGCGCAGGGTGCGCAGCTTGATCCACTCCATCCGGGCCACCTGCCGGAAGCGGTAGTGCCCCGCTGTCCGGCGGCTGGCGGTGGCTGGTGCGGTCGCGGTCATGCTGGCCTCCCCCGGTAGCCGGCGGTGCC
>DASQSC010000477.1:0-3181 GCA_035642555.1 Streptosporangiaceae bacterium
CGGCGCGCCTGGTTATCCGGCGGGGCGAGGCGCGATCAGCAGCGACTGCGCTCCCACCCCGACCGGGCCCGCCTGGTCGGACAGGACCGAGGTGGCCAGCCCGGCCCCGCCGGCGGAGATCGTGGTCTGCGCGTCGAGGCAGATCCACTCCCCGGCCGCCTCCCGGTGCAGGTGGACCGTGAGCTCGGGGTTGATGAAGTGCCAGTGCCGCAGGTCGAGCTCGCCGGAGACGCCGTTCCCGCTGTCGGCGACGGCGAGCACCCGCTCCAGCGGGCCCGGTTCCTCGCCCGGCACCAGCGGGTACCTCAGCCGGGCCCAGACGGTGGCCGGGCCGGGCGCGCCGAAGCTCCCCGACACCGGCCGCCACTCGATGGCCGACAGGTACCCGTCCACCCAGCCGCCGGGCGGCAGCGCGGCGCTGCCCGCGGGCAGTTCCGGCGGCTGCAGCAGCCGCTCCGGGACGGGCCCGGTGCTGGCGCGCAGCACCCGCCAGGCGCTGGCCCGCGCCACCTCGCGGCCGCCGGCCCGCGCAACCGCCGCCAGCAACTCGACGCTCCGGCCCGGCCGGGCCACGCGGGCGGCCACCTCGATCTCCCCGACCGGGATCGCCCGCAGGATGTCGCAGGTGAACCTCGCCACGACCATGTCGTCGCGGGGGGCGCAGCGCTGGATCGCCCGGCCCAGCAGGGCGCTGGGCGGGCCGCCATGCTGGGAGCCGGGATCCCATGGCCCGGTGGTGTGGATCGTGGCCCGCCAGGTGTCCTCCCCGGCGGGAACGTAGAACGTATCGGCCACGGCTAGGGCGTGCTACCTGGTGATCTGCGAGGCACGCCCTGAATGGTAGCGGCCGGCGGACCTGCCGCCCGGGCCGGGCTCATTCTCCGGGCTCCACGATCACCTTGAGGCCGGACCGCTGCGCAGCTGTCGTGAAGGCCTCCGGGGCCTTGGCGAGCGGGAGCCGGGCGGTCACCACCGCGGCGAGGTCCGCCTGGCCGCGGGCGGCGACGCTGATCGCCCGCGGGTAGGCCTCGTTCATGCGCCGGACCATCGCGATCGTCAGCCCCTTGCGCCGGGCCGTGGAAGCCCGGAAGGCCGTCCGGTCGTCGCCCGGGATGCCGCCGAGCACCACCCGGCCGCCCGGCCGGGCCAGCGTCATCGCCAGCTCGACCGCCTCGCTGGTGCCCGCCATCTCGAACACCACGTCGGCACCATCGCCGCCGATCGCGCCCACCGCCGGGCCGCCAGCGGGGCCGCCGGCCCCGTCGCCGGCCGCGCCGTCAGCCGGGGCGGCGGCCAGGTCCGCCCCCAGCCGCAGCGCCGCCTCCCGGCGGTGCGGCAGCGGGTCGAACCCGGCCACCATGCTCACCCCGGCTGCCCGCAGCACTTGCACCAGCAGCAGCCCGATCGGGCCCAGCCCGGCCACGGCGACCGCCGCCCCGAACCGCACGTGCCCCAGGTCCAGCGCGTGCAACGCCACGCCGAGCGGTTCAAGCACCGCGCCGTCGGCGTCGCTGAGCGTGTCTGGCAGCGGGTGCAGCAGCTCGTCCGGCCAGGTGAGGAACTCACGCATCGCCCCGTCGGTGCCGCCGTGACCGGCGAACCGGATCTGGACGCACAGGTTGCGGTAGCCGGACCGGCAGGGGCGGCAGGCGCCGCAGGGAATCGCCGGGTCGATGGCCACCCGCTCGCCGCGGCGGGGACCCGCGGCGATCACCCCCGCGGCCTCGTGCCCGAGCACGAGCGGCTCCTCCAGCCGTGCGTCACCGATCCCGGCCTCGCCCCACCAGTGCAGGTCGGACCCGCAGATCCCGACCGCGGTCACCCGGACCAGGCTGCTGCCAGGCTCCGGCACCGGCTCCGGCTCATCGGCCAGCCGCAGGTCACCGACCGCGTGCAGGCGGGCCGCCCGCATCCGCTTCTCCGTCCGTGCCGGGCGTTCCCGGGCCCGGCGTCCCCCGGTCCGGCGCCTGCGGTTCCGGGGCCCGCGGGTCCTGGCCGGCCGTGCCGGGGCGGGTGAGCCGCTCCGGCACCACCACCCGGTCGAACAGCTCTGCGCTGACCCCGGACCGGAGCGCGGCGTCCCGCAGCGTCAGGTCCTCGCTCATCGCGAGATGGGCGATCTGCGCCGCCTTGTCGTACCCGATCACCGGCGACAGCGCGGTCACCAGCATGACCGAACGGTCGACGTTCGCGGCCAGCCTGGCCTCGTTCAGCCGGGCGCCGTCCACCAGGAACTCGCGGAACGTGCCGCTCGCATCGGCCAGCAGCCGCGCCGAGTGCAGCAGGCTGGCGATGGCCACCGGGCGGAACGCGTTGAACTGGAAGTTGCCTTCCGCTCCGGCCATCCCGGCCACCGTGTCATTCCCCATCACCTGCAGGCAGATCATCATCATCGCTTCCGCCTGGGTGGGGTTGACCTTGCCCGGCATGATCGATGAGCCGGGCTCGCCCGCTGGCAGCAGCAGCTCGCCGAGTCCCGCCCGGGGGCCGGAGCCCAGCCAGCGCATGTCGTTGGCGAACTTGAACAGCACCACGGCGAGGTTGCGCAGCGCGGACGAGGCCCGGGTGATCGCGTCGATCGACGCCATCGCGGCGAACTTGTTCGGGTCGCTGCTGAACCGGTACCCGGTGAGCCGGGCCAGCTCCGCGGCCACCTCGTCGCCGAAGCCGGGCGGGGCGTTCAGGCCGGTGCCGACCGCGGTGCCGCCGATCGCCAGCCGCTCCAGGGCCGGCCGGGCGGCGGCGATGGCGGCCAGCGCGCCGTCGAGCTGGCCGACGTAGGCCGACCACTCCTGCCCCACCGTGACCGGGGTCGCGTCCTGCAGGTGGGTGCGCCCGACCTTCACCACATGCGCCCACAGCTCGCTCTTGGCCGCGGCGGCGTCCCGCAGCCGGGTCACGGCGGGCGCCACGTCCGCGGCCAGCGCCCGGGTGGCCGCGATGTGCATGGCGGTGGGGAACACGTCGTTGGTGGACTGCCCGGCGTTGACGTCGTCGTTCGGGTGAACCGGCCGCTTGCTCCCCAGCTCGCCGCCGACGAGCTGGATCGCCCGGTTGGCGATCACCTCGTTGACGTTCATGTTCGACTGGGTGCCGGATCCGGTCTGCCACACGTGCAGCGGGAACTCGCCGTCCAGCGCGCCCGAGATCACCTCGCCGGCCACCTGGCTGATGAGCTCCG
>DASQSC010000478.1:0-5346 GCA_035642555.1 Streptosporangiaceae bacterium
CGATGGCGTCGCCGAGCACGTCCACCCCGGCCAGGAACACCAGCCGGAAATGATCGGTGGTCGGCAGGTTGAAGCCGGTGCCGTGCGTGATCAGCAGGTGCTGCCGTTCCAGCAGGTCGATGACGAACTGCTGGTCGTCGCGGATCTTGTGGACCTCGGGATCGAGCCGGGGGAACACATACAGTGCCCCGGCCGGCCGGACGCAGTCCACCCCCGGGATCTCGCCGGCCCGCTGCCAGGCGAAGTCCCGCTGCTCCCGCAGCCGGCCGCCGGGCCGCAGCAGCGAGGCGATCCCATCCGGATCGGTCCCGCCCCGCCCGGACAGGGCCGTCTCGATCGCGTACTGGGCCGGCACGTTCGGGCACAGCCGCATGTTCGCGAGCAGTTCCAGGCCCTCCAGGTAGTCGGCGGCGTCGGCCCGGGGCCCGCTGATCACCAGCCAGCCGGACCGGAACCCGGCCGCCCGGTGCGTCTTTGACAGCCCGCACATCGTGAGCATCAGCAGGTCGGGCGCGAGCGTGGCGGCCGTCTCGTGCACCGCGCCGTCGTAGAGGATCTGGTCGTAGATCTCGTCCGCCAGGACCAGCAGCCGGTGCCGCCGGGCCACCTCCAGCAGGCCGAGCAACATGTCGCGGGAGTAGACCGCCCCGGTGGGGTTGTTGGGGTTGATGATCACCAGCGCCCTGGTCCGGGGGCTCACCTGGTCGGCGACGTGGTCGAGGTCGGGCTGCCAGCCGGCCTGCTCGTCGCAGCGGTAGTGGACGGCCCGGCCGCCGGACAGGCTCACCGCGCCGGTCCACAGCGGATAGTCGGGGCTGGGGACCAGCACCTCGTCGTCCGGGTTCAGCAGCGCCTGCAGGGACATCACGATGAGTTCCGACACCCCGTTGCCCAGGTAGACGTCGTCGGCGCCGACCCCGGCGACGCCCCGGGCAGCGTAGTGGCCCGCCACCGCCTCCCGGGCGGACCGGATGCCCCGGGCGTCGCTGTAGCCCTCGGCGTCCCTGATGTTGCGTACCACCTCGGCGACCACCGGGTCCGGGGCGGTGAGACCGAACGGGGCCGGGTTCCCGAGGTTGAGCTTGAGGATCCGGTGCCCCTCGGCCTCCAGCTCGCGGGTCCGGCGCAACACTGGTCCCCGGATGTCGTAGTGCACGCTCTGGAGCCTGTTGGCCTGCGACACCATGCCTGGCACCCTCCCGTTCCGGTGGCCGGTCGCGCTTGTGCGGTATCCGCGGTTGATCCCGCCGTTGGCGGGAGGCCAGGCGCGCCCTGGCCCGGGCCGGATCTGGCCGGCCCGCTGGGCGCCATTGCCCGTGCGGCACGTGAGCGGCATACTACCGGCGGTGCCGGGGGCGCCGCGGCGCCGGCCTTGCCGAGGGCGACGACAGCAACAGGGCCGCCGGCGGCCCGGCGGCCCTGTTGCCTGTCCCTACTGCCCGGAGATCACCTTGGCGATGGCACGGCTGTCACACCGTCCCGGCGGCCTGACCGCCCATCGCCATCGGCGGCGCCTCGACCTCCTCGTAGTCGCTGGGGCTCGTCTCGTCCCGTCCCCGCGGCGCCCACGCGAACAGGGGGGTGAGCACGGCGGCGACGATGAGGTTGGCGGCGAGCCCGACGATCCCGGTCCAGATCGTCACCTTGGTGTCGAACCCCCAGGTGCTGAGCGCGAACGACGCGCTGCCGAAGTGGTCCGTGGTCTTACCAGGCGTGACATAGAGCATGTAGACGGACAGGCCCATGCCCACCAGCCAGCCGATCACCAGCGCCCACCGGTGGAACCACCGGGTGTACAGGCCGAGCACCACCGCCGGCAGGATCTCGATGACGATGACCCCGCCGATGAGCTGGAACTCGATGGCGAACGAGACCTTCAGGACCACGATCACGGCCACCGCGCCCAGCTTGAGGATCACCGACACGATCTGGCTGACCAGTCCCTCCTCCCGGTCGCTGGCGTTCCGCCGGAAGTAGGGCCGGTAGATGTCCCTGGCGAACGTGTTCGCCGCGGAGATCCCCATGATGGCCGCGGGCACCAGGGCGCCGATCGCGATCGCGCCGAACGCGATGCCGGCGAACCAGTGCGGGAACTGGTTGTTGAACAGCACGGGCACGATGGTGGTGCTGTCTGGCGCCTTGGCCGTGCCGCCCACCGGCTTGACGTTCGCGGCGAGCGCCATGTAGCCGAGCAGCGCGATGAAGCCCAGCATCAGCGAGTACGCCGGCAGCAGCGACATGTTCTTCTTCACGACGTTCCGGTCGCGGGTGGCGAGCACCCCGGTGACCGCGTGCGGGTAGAGGAACAGGGCCAGTGCCGAGCCGAGCGCGAGCGTTGAGAAGCCGAGGTACTGCGGGCCGGCCAGCAGGGTGCTGGCCGGGGGCGTGGCGCCCTTCAGCGCGGCGTTCGCCCGGTGGAAGATGACGTCGAAGCCGCCGAGCTTGTACGGGATGTAGATGACCGCGACCAGGACCATGACGTAGATGAGGATGTCCTTGACGAACGCGATCAGCGCGGGCGCCCGCAGTCCCGAGGTCCAGGTGTAGGCGGCCAGCGCTACGAACGCGATCCACAGCGGCCAGTCCCCGCCTATGCCCATGACCTCCACGATCGCCTTGATCCCCGTCAGCTGCAGCGCGATGTAGGGGATGGTCGCCGCGATGCCGGTGATCGCGACCAGGAGCGAGAGGAGCGGGGACC
This sequence comes from Streptosporangiaceae bacterium, assembly GCA_035642555.1. Taxonomy (GTDB): domain Bacteria; phylum Actinomycetota; class Actinomycetes; order Streptosporangiales; family Streptosporangiaceae; genus JAIRTY01. The sequence continues at coordinate 2,702 of DASQSC010000478.1, forward strand.
CGTGCCGCCCCCGGACGAAGTCGGCGGCGGTGACGTAACCGTGCTCGTGGCAGACCGACCACATCCGGGCCGCGACGAACATCACCAGCGGGAAGACGGCGATCGTGTACGGCACCGCGAAGAAGCCCGCCGCGCCGGTCCCGAACAGCAGGGCGGGCACCGCCACGAACGTGTACGCGGTGTACAGGTCACCGCCGAGGAGGAACCAGGTGACCCAGGTGCCGAACCGGCGGCCGCCGAGCCCCCACTCCTCGACACTGGCCAGGGACGTGGCGCGCTTCCACCGGGTGGCCGTGAACCCGAGCACGGTGACGATCACGAACATCGCCACCACGATGCCGAATTCGAGCCCGTCGAACTTTGGGATCATCACCGGCTCCGGGTGGCGAGATAGACGATTCCGGTAATCACGGCGACGCCGGCGACCCAGGCGAGCAGGTACCAGTAGAAGAACGGCATGCCGCCGATGCCGGGGTCAGCGAAGTTGTAGAACTCGGGCACGAGGACCGCGATCAGCGGTATCAGCAACAGCAACTTGATCGGGTGCCTGCGGCGTGACCGCGGCTGATTATGCATCGGGCCTCCTCCGCCAGTTCTGGCTGAACAGTAAGAGCTCCGCTTCGTACTTCCGGCTCACTGCCGTCTCCTCACGTCCCGCCGCACTCGTCTGCGCCCAGGCGGGATGACGTCAATGGTCCGACGGACTGGACTGTTCTGCAACGGTTTGCGGGTATCGATTTGACTGCAGTGCCTAATGTGCCGGCTGGGTCCCCCGCGCTCGGCCACCGGCTGGCTTCACGGGCCGGCCGGAGCCTGCCTTCCCTTCCTGACCAGTGTCGTAGCGCTGAGGTAGTCCTTGCCGGGGCCCCGCGCCCGCCACCGTTCCAGCAGCCGGCCCGGGCCGGGCACGTGATAGGTGACGTGATAGAGGTCGCTGCCGCAATGATGCTCCGCCTGCCACCGGCCAGCACGCAGGTCAGCCAGGTAGAACGGGCGGCCGTCGGCGAACCGGACGTCGGCGGCCCCGGCGGGCGCGGCCAGCCATAGCAGCTCGCGCCAGGCGGGCCCGGAGTGCCCCCCGAACCTCAGCTCGCCCTGCTCCCGGTAGCGCAGCCGCCCCGGCTCCCCGGGGACCGGGGCGAAGCTGGCCGTGCCGGTGAACCGGCCGCGGGTGCCCGTGCGGTGGTCGGCGAGGCTGCGGGAGACCAGCCAGTCACCGCGGACGAACCCGAGGGTGTCGGTGACCTGCATGTCTTCATTGTGCCGCCGCGCGCCGCTGCCGCGCGGCCCGGCGGTCCGCGGCCGGGTGCCCTGGCAGGGCCGCGGCCTGCCTTGATATCGTCCTGACGACCCGCTGGCCTCCCGTCTCCGAAACCCCGCGTCCCCGTCACCGCACGTCCCCCCGCGTGAGGAGCCGCTTTCATGTCCGATGCCGCCGCGCTCCGCAGGCCGCCAGCAGACCGGCCGCTGGTGCTCGCCGACCTGCTCCCCGGCGCCGTGGTGCGCGATGCGCTGCTGGTGGTGGCCGCCGCCGGGTTCGTCGGCCTGCTCGCCCAGTTCTCGGTCCACGTGCCGGGCACGCCGGTGCCGGTCACCGGGCAGACGCTGGGCGTGCTGCTGGCGGGCACGGCCCTGGGCTGGCGGCGGGCTGGCGCCGCGCTGGCCCTTTACGCGGTGGCGGGAGTGGCGGGCGTGCCCTGGTTCGCCGGGCAGACGAGCGGTTACGCGGGCGCCTCGTTCGGCTACGTGGTGGGCTTCGTGGCGGCCGCGGCGCTCTGCGGCTACCTGGCGCAGCGGGGAGCCGACCGCAGTGTCGTCGGCTCGCTGCCAGCGATGGTCGCGGGCGAGGTGGTCATCTACGCGTTCGGCCTGACCTGGCTGGCGGTGGCCGCGCACCTGAGCGCCTCGGCCACCATCGCTGAGGGGCTGACGCCGTTCCTGGTGGGCGACGCCATCAAGGCCGCGATCGCCGCCGGGCTGCTGCCCGCCGCCTGGCGGCTGGCCGGCCGCAAGGGGGCCTAACCTGCGGCCGCCGGGCCGCCTGCCCCCGGCCCTCCCCGGCGCAGCCGGGTGACCAGCTTGTACCGGTCGCCGCGGTAGCGCGACTGCGCCCACTCCACCGGCCTGCCGCCGGTGTCGTAGGTGTGCCGGCTCAGCAGCAGCAGCGGCATCCCCACGTCCACCGCCAGCAACCGGGCGTCCGCCGGGTCGGCGAGCACCGTCTCGATGGTCTCCTCCGCCTCCGCGAGCTCGACTCCGTAGCTGGTCGCCAGCGCCTCGTAGAGGGAGGCGTGACGGTCGAGGCTGCGCCGGAGCCCGGGGAACCTGAGCGCCGGCAGGTGGGAGTAGTCGACCGACATCGGGTCGCCGTCTGCCAGCCGCAGCCGGTGGATGCGCAGCACGCGGCTGCCCGGCGGGACGCCGAGCAGGCCGGCCAGCTCGTCGCCGGCGGCCACGTAGCTGGTGTCCAGGATCCTGGTCTCGGGCGTCAGGCCGTGCGCCCGCATCCCCTGGGTATAGCTGGACAGCTCGAGCACCTGTGCCACCTTGGGCTTGGCCACGAACGTGCCCTTGCCCTGCATCCGCAGCAGCCTGCCCTCGACCACCAGCTCGGCCAGCGCCTGCCGGATGGTGGTGCGGGAGGT
>DASQSC010000479.1:0-2020 GCA_035642555.1 Streptosporangiaceae bacterium
CCGACCTTGGCTGATTCCGGGTCCTCGGGCTGGGCGACCGTCACCACGACGGAGAACGGCGCGACCGCCAGCGGCCAGGAGATGCCACGGTCGTCGTGGTGGCACTCGACGATCGCGGCCATGGCCCGCTCCACCCCGATCCCGTAGCTGCCCATGATCGGGTGCACCCGCTTCCCGGCGGCGTCCAGCACGGTGATGCCGAACACCTCGGTGTACTTGTAGCCGAGCTTGAAGATGTGACCGACCTCGATCGCGGCCAGCAGCTCCAAGGGCTGACCGCACCGGACGCACGGCTCCCCCGCCGCCACCTCGCGCAGGTCGGCCCAGGTGCCGACGCTGATGTCGCGCGCCACGTCCACGCCGCGCAGGTGGAATTCGTCGGCGTTGGCGCCGGTCACCATGTCCCGCCGGTCCCGCAGCGCCTCGTCGGCGATCACCGGCAGGCCGGTCACCCCGGCCGCGCCCAGGCTCCCCGGCAGCGCGCCCAGCGCGGCCCTGATCTCGTCCGGCTGCGCCGGGCGGAGCAGCGCCGCCCCGCTGACGTCGGACAGCTTCTGCTCGTTGAGCGCGTGGTCGCCGCGCAGCAGCACCAGCGTGAGCTGGCTGTCGAGCAGGTACACGAGGGTCTTGATCTGCCGCTCGGCGGGCGCGTCGTGGCCAGCGGCCAGGTCCTCGATGGTCCGCACGCCGGGGGTGGCGAACCGCTCCGGCGCGGGCAGACCCGGCCCGTCGGCCACCGGATCCAGCCGCGACGTCGCCTTCTCCACGTTCGCCGCGTACCGGCAGTGACGGCAGTGCGCGACCAGGTCCTCGCCCGCTTCCGCCGGGCTCATGAACTCGGTCGAGTCCTGGCCGCCCATGGCGCCGCTGGAGGCCTCCACCGGGATCGCCGGGATGCCGAGCCGTTCGAAGATCCGCTCGTACGCCTGGCGGTGGCGGTCGAAGGCGGCGTCAAGCCCGGCCGGGTCAAGGTCGAACGAGTAGGAGTCCTTCATCGTGAACTCCCGCACCCGCAGCAGGCCGGCCCGCGGCCGGGCCTCGTCCCGGAACTTGGTCTGGAACTGGTACCACGCCTGCGGAAGCTGCCGGTGTGAGTTCAGTTCCTGCGCCAGCAGCGCGAAGATCTCCTCGTGCGTGGCGGCCAGCACGTTCACGGCGCCCTTGTGGTCGGTCAGCCGGAACATGACGTCTTCCCAGGACGTCCAGCGGCCGCTGCGCTGCCACACCTCCGCCGGGTGCATGACCGGGAGCAGCACTTCCTGCCCGCCGATCCGGTTCATCTCCTGCCGCATGATCTCCATGACCTTGGCCCGCACCCGGACCGCGAGCGGCAGCAGCGAATAGTGCCCCGCCATCGCCTGCCGGATGTACCCGGCGCGCAGCAGCAGCCGGTGACTGGGCGCCCCGGCGTCGGCCGGGTCCTCCCGCAGGGTCGGGATGTGCATCTGTGACCAGCGCATGAATGCGGGCTCTCTCATGGCGAACGTGCCGGGCGCGCGGGGCGCGGCCCCGTAACACCCTAGTGGCCGGCATCCTCCCGCCGCGCCCGGCTGATTTCCCGAACGGTCAGGTGCCCGGGGGCCGTGGCCCTGGTGGCAGGGACGTCCCGGCCCCGGCTGACAGGGCGGGATGCCCGTGGTCCCGGCGGCCCGGTTCCAGCGGCGGCGCCCCCACCGGGCAGCACGGACGGCACTCCGGCTCGGGCGCGGGCGGCTGCCCGGCCGCGGGCTGCAGCACCGAGTTGTCGATGGTCAGCGCGGACAGCACGGCCGCGGCGGCCAGCAGGCAGGCGCACAGCACCATCGCGGCCTTGAACCCGCTGTAGAGGCGGGCCGGGTCGTGGTAGCCGGTGCTGCTCAGTCCCACCGCGAGCGGCAGCCCCGCGACCGCGATCAGGCCCGCGGCCCTGGCCACCGCGTTGTTGACGCCGCTGGCCACGCCGGCGTGCCGGACCTCGGCGCTGGCCAGGACGGTGGCGGTGAGCGGCGCGACCGTGGCGGACAGGCCGAGCCCGAACAGC
>DASQSC010000480.1:0-9792 GCA_035642555.1 Streptosporangiaceae bacterium
CTGGTCAGCCGGGCGTTCGAGCACGACCAGTTCGGGCCGTTCTGCGACGAACTGGCCGACCTGGCCGGCATGGAGATGGTGCTCCCCGCCAGCACCGGCGCCGAGGCGGTCGAGACCGCCATCAAGGCGGTCCGCAAGTGGGGCTATGAGGTCAGGGGCATCCCTCCGGGCGAGGCCGTCATCATCGCGTTCGAGGGCAACTTCCACGGCCGCACCACCACCATCGTCAGCTTCTCGACCGACGAAAACGCGCGCGCCGGCTACGGTCCGTACACCCCCGGGTTCCGGGTCGTCCGGTACGGGGACCTCGGCGCGCTGGCCGCTGCCATGACCGAGCTGGCCGGCCGGGTGGCCGGGGTGCTGATCGAGCCGGTCCAGGGAGAGGCGGGGGTGATCGTGCCCCCGCCCGGCTATCTGGCCGGCGTGCGTGAGCTGTGCACCGCGCACGGAGCGCTGATGATCGCGGACGAGATCCAGTCCGGGCTCGGCCGCACCGGGCGCACCTTCGCCTGCCAGCACGAACAGGTGACACCCGACCTGTACCTGCTCGGGAAGGCACTCGGCGGCGGCATCGTGCCGCTGTCGGCGGTGGTTTCATCGCGGGAGGTGCTCGGGGTGTTCCGGCCCGGCCAGCACGGCTCGACGTTCGGCGGCAACCCGCTGGCCTGCGCCATCGGCCGCGAGGTCATCGCCATGCTGGCGACCGGCTCATGCCAGGAACGATCGGCCCGGCTGGGCGCGCGGCTGCACGCGCGGCTGTCGGCGCTGCCGCACGAGGTGGTGCGCCGGGTGCGCGGGCGGGGCCTGTGGGCCGGGGTGGAGTTCGCCTCGCTGGGCGGGCGCGAGGCCTGCGAGCGGCTGGCGGCCCGCGGAGTGCTGGCCAAGGACACCCACGGCACCGCCATCCGGCTCGCGCCGCCGCTGGTCATCAGCCCGGACGACCTCGACTGGGGGCTCGACCGGATCGAGGAGGCCGTCACCGGCCCGGGGATCGGCTAGCCGCGGATCAGCTAGCCGTCCGGCCGGAGCCTGCGGTACCGGCCGCTGAAGTGCAGCAGCGGGCCCATGTCCTCGTCCGGGCTGGGCTCGGTGACCCCGAGCACCTCGCCCACCACGATGCTGTGGTCGCCGCCGTCGTGCACGGCGGTGGTCCGGCATTCCAGCGCGGACAGCGCGTCGTCGAGGATGGGCGCGCCGGTCAGCGGCCCCGGATGGTGCCGGAACGCATCAAGCTGGCCTGCCAGCGGCCGGCCCCGGGTGGCCAGCCAGCGCGCCGCCTTCTCGGAATCCTCGCGCAGCACCGACGCCGCCCAGGTACCGGCGCCCAGCACCGCGTCATGGAACCGGGCGACCTTCTCGGCGCAGAACAGCACGAGCACGGGGTCCAGCGACACGGATGTGAACGCGGTCACGGTCATCGCGTGGTCGACCCCGGCCTGGCGGGCGGAGACCACCATGATGCCGGAGGCGAACCGGCCTGCTGCCCGCCGGTATGCGGCCCGGTCCAGATCCGTCACGCCGTTCCTCCCGGCTGGCAGCGGCGGGCCCGGCCCTGGCCGCTCACCGGGGAGCGCCCGTGCCGCGCCGCAGCGCGAGCCGGGCCCGGAACGCCGCTACCGCGATCACAGCCGCGGCCGCGCACACCGCGCCACCGTAGACATACCACAGGCCAGCGGCGGTGTTCGCGACGATCACGCTCCCGCCGCCGGTGGGGAGCGTGAGCACCAGCGACGCCAGCAGCCAGCCGGCCGCGGCCGTCAGGGCCGCCCGGGCCGAGCCCATCCCGATCCCCGCCAGCAGGCAGGTCGCGAATACCAGCACGCAGAACGCCAGCGCTCCCGCTGGCACCCCGCCGATGCTGCGACTGTACTGAAAACACCCGATCAGCCCTTCTAGCACGCCGAGCAGGAACAGCAGCAGGTAGGTGCTGCCGGCTCGCAGCATCCCGTTGCCCTGTGGCGTGCCATCCACGCAGAGCAGGCTATCCGCCAGCGATAAGCGGGGCGGCTCAGAGCCCGGCGAACAGATCATTTTCCCTTCCGAACGGTCCGCTGCCTGGCCCGCGTGGTCCCGCGAGCAGCGTGTAGTACTCGCGGCCGCAAACGCGCTGCCCAACCTGATCCGCGAGCGCGAAGAACTCGCCGTCCACACTGAGCTGAGTGGCGTGCGCCGCCATCGCGGCCAGCTTCGCAGGCAGGTAGGCGGTGCCGTCGATCTCGGTGGTCACCTGCTCGTCCGGCACGCCGAACGGCAGCGTGCGCGCGGACGGCTCGGCGCGGAATCTGGCCGCCGCGCCCGGCGAGTCCAGCCTGGTCACCTCCGCCAGCACGGATCGGGGCATGGCCGTTGCGTAAAGCTTGGCGACCTGCCAGCCGGGGGCCGCGAGCTCCCGCGCCCGCCCGGCCACCCGGTGCGCCTGGATGTGATCGGGGTGACCGTAGTAGCCGTCGGCGTCGTAGCTGACCATGACCTGCGGCTGCACCTCCCGTACCACCGCGGCCAGCGCAGCGGCGGCCTCGTCCAGCGGGCCGCGCCAGAAGGCGCCCGGCTGATCGTTGGCGGGCTCGCCCATCATCCCGGAGTCGTGCCAGCGCCCCGCCCCGCCCAGGAACCGCTGGTCGGTCACTCCCAGCACCGCGCAGGCCGTGGCCAGCTCGCCGATCCGGTACCCGCCGAGGCCACCGCCCGCGTCCGCCGCCAGATGAGCCAGCTCCGGCGGGATGATCTCGCCCAGCTCCCCCAGCGTGCAGGTGACGAGCGTCACCCCGGCTCCCTCGGCGGCGTACCGCGCCATGGTCGCCCCGGTCTCGATCGACTCGTCGTCCGGGTGCGCATGCACCAGGAGCAGCCTGCGCTCGGCCATCATCCGTGCGACTCTACTGCCGTGACTGAGAGCTTTCCCCGCCAGCAGGCACGGACCCGGGGATTCAGCCTGGGAGTGCCCCGTTCGTTCCAGATCTCGCCCGACGGCAGCCGGGTCGCCTTCCTCCGCAGCAAGGGCGGGACCGACCCGGTGACCTGCCTGTGGGTGCTGGACGTCAGCACCGGGGCCGAGCACCTGGCGGCCGACCCGGCCGGGATCGGGGCCGACGGCGACGTGCCAGCGGCGGAACGGGCGCGCCGGGAACGGTCCCGGGAAAGGGCAGCCGGGATCGTCGGGTACGCGACCGACACCGCCCTGACGATGGCCGCGTTCGCCCTGAACGGCCAGGTGTACGTGACGGACCTGAGCCCTGATAGCAAGCCCCGGGCGCTGGGCGCCCGGTCCCCCGCCATCGATCCCCGCCCCGATCCGGCCGGGAACCGGGTCGCCTACGCCTGCGACGGCGCGCTCCGGGTCACCGACCTGAGCAGCGGCGAGGACCGCGAGCTCATCGGGCCGGACGGGGAGGCTGGGGTGAGCTTCGGGCTGGCGGAGTTCATCGCCGCCGAGGAAATGGGCCGGATGCGCGGCTACTGGTGGGCGCCGGACGGCAGCGCGCTGCTGGTCGCCCGGGTGGACGAGAAGCCGGTCCGCACCTGGTATATCGCCGACCCGGCCAACCCGGACCGGCCGCCGTCCCCGGCCAGGTACCCGGCGGCGGGCACCCCGAACGCGGACGTATCGCTGCTGCTGGTCCGGCTGGACGGCACCCGTTCGCCGGTGTCGTGGGATCGCGGCGGGTTCCCCTACCTGGTCACGGTCAGCTGGGAAGACACCGACCCGCTGATCGTCGTGCAAAGCCGCGACCAGCGCCGGATGCGGCTGCTGTCGGCGGACCCCGGGCGGGACGCGGTGACGGTGCTGCGGGAGGACACCGACGACCGCTGGGTCGATGTGGTGCCGGGGGTCCCGGCGCTGGCGGGCGGCGGCAGGATCGCGTGGACAGCGGACGCCGGCGGCAGCAAGCGGCTGCTGGTCGCGATGGCGGAGGAGTACGCGACGGGCACGGCCGCCCCGGTCACCCCCGCCGGACTGCAGGTGCGGGCCATCGCCGACGCCGGCGACGACGGCGTCCTGTTCACCGCGTCCGGGCAGGACCCGGCCGAGGTCAGCCTCTGGCACTACGGCTCCGGCGGGCTGGCCCGGCTCACCCCGGACCACGGCGTCCACGCCGCCCGCCGGTCCGGCGGCACGACGGTGATCGCCAGCCAGTCGCTGGCGGCGGACGGGGTCACGGTCCGGGTGCTGCGGGACGGACCCGCCTCCGCTGTGCCAGCCTGGGGGGACGGCCCCCCCAAATCCCCCCGAATGCCCGCCGGGGGGGACGGCCCGGCGGCGCCCTCCCGGGTGGCGGCGACCGAAGCCGGCCGCATCGCCTCGCTGGCGGAGATCCCGAACCTGCCCGTCCCGCAGCCAGCCCTGTTCGCGGCCGGGACCGGCGGAATCCCCGCCGCGCTGCTGCTCCCGTCCTGGCATGAGCCCGGCTCGGGCAAGCTGCCGGTGCTGCTCGATCCCTACGGCGGGCCGCACGGGCAGCGGGTGGTCGCCGCCCGGAGCGCGTTCCTCACCTCGCAGTGGCTGGCCGAGCAGGGGTTTGCGGTGGTGATCGCGGACGGCCGGGGGACTCCCGGCCGGGGCCCGGAATGGGACCGGGCGGTCTGGCACGACCTGTCCGGGCCGGTGCTGGCGGACCAGGTCGAGGCGCTCGCCGCCGCCGCGGAGCGGTGCGGCGACCTGGACACCGCCCGGGTGGGGATCCGGGGCTGGTCGTTCGGCGGCTACCTGGCCGCGCTCGCGGTGCTGCGGCGGCCGGACGTGTTCCACGCCGCGGTCGCCGGCGCGCCGCCGACCGACTGGCTGCTGTACGACACCCACTACACCGAGCGCTACCTCGGGCATCCCGATGAGGATCGGGGCCCCTACGAGGCATGCTCCCCGATCCGGGATGCGCAGCGGCTGCGCGGCGCCGGCGTGACCCGGCGCCCGCTGATGATCATCCACGGGCTCGCCGACGACAACGTGACCGTCGCGCACACGCTGCGGCTGTCGTCGGCGCTGCTCGCGGCGGGCTACCCGCACTCGGTCCTGCCGCTGTCCGGGGTCACCCACATGGCCTCCCAGGAAGAGGTCGCTGAGAACCTGCTGCTGCTCCAGGTGGACTTCCTGCGGCAAGCCCTGGGCGACGGCCGGGACCAGGCGGCGGACCGGGGCGAGGCGGCGGGGGGAGGCGCGGCGGCCGGCCGGGGCGCGGTGTAGCAAAGCTCACAGCGGCTGTAGCAAGAGTCACAGCGGCCGGATCCCGATCCGGTAGCACGCGGTGATATCCATGTGGAATAGGGTTCACCCGCAACATGCGAGCGAGGGCCCGGCTGGCCCCGCATCGCGGGTGGCACGGTACTAGCCCAGGGGGCGACCCCTGGAACCCCGGTGGCCCAGGGCGGAGATTCTGTCAATGACGCAGGTAACGGCAGCGCCGGCGAGGACACGCGCGCAGATCGCGGAGCGCACGCTCCGGAAGGACCCATGGTGGCGGGCGCCGGCCGTCACCGCCACGCTGCTGACGATATGGGTGGCGTACGCGACCGCGCGCGTATTCATGGGCCACTGGTATTACGTGCCGCAATACCACTACCTGACGCCGTTCTATTCGCCCTGCATCAATGGCGAATGCGTGCCGGGCTCAAGCAGCCTGGGGCACTGGCTGCCTGCGCTCCCGCCGATCATCCCGTACGCGCTGGTGTCGCTCCCGTTCATCCTGGGCTTCCGGCTCAGTTGCTACTACTACCGGCGGGCCTACTACCGGTCGTTCTGGCAGGCACCGACCGCGTGCGCGGTGCGCGAGCCGCACGCGACCTACTCCGGCGAGACCAGGTTCCCGCTGATCATGCAGAACCTGCACCGGTACTTCTTCTGGGTCACGGTGGCGGTCTCGGTGCTGAACACCTACGACCTGATCCAGGCCTTCCACGGCAAGACCGGCGGCGTCGGGCTCGGGCTCGGCACGCTCATCATGCTGGTGAACGTGGTCCTGCTGTGGGGCTACACGCTCGGCTGCCACTCGTGCCGGCACATCACCGGCGGCCGGCTCAAGAACTTCTCCAAGCACCCGGTCCGGTACTGGGCCTGGACCAGGGTCTCGTGGCTGAACGCGCGCCACATGCAGTTCGCCTGGACCACGCTCGGCACGCTGATGCTGACCGACCTGTACATCGCGCTGCTGGCAGCAGGCGTGTTCAGCGACCCGAGGATCTTCAACTAAGCGGGCATCGTGATGACTGACGACATTGAGCGACTCCCCTACGACGTCGTGGTGGTCGGCGCGGGCGGCTCCGGGCTGCGGGCGGCGATCGAGGCGCGGCTGGCCGGCAAGCGGACCGCCGTCATCTCCAAGTCCCTGTTCGGCAAGGCACACACGGTCATGGCCGAGGGCGGCTGCGCCGCCGCGATGGGAAACGTGAACCCCAGGGACAACTGGCAGGTTCACTTCCGCGACACAATGCGCGGCGGCAAATTCCTCAACAACTGGCGGATGGCCGAACTGCACGCCAAGGAGGCCCCGGACCGGGTGTGGGAGCTGGAGGCCTGGGGCGCGCTGTTCGACCGCACCAAGGACGGCAAGATCAGCCAGCGCAACTTCGGCGGCCACGAGTACCCGCGGCTCGCGCACGTTGGCGACCGCACCGGGCTGGAGATGATCCGCACCCTGCAGCAGAAGGTGGTCGCCCTGCAGCAGGAGGACGCGGCCGAGCACGGCGACCCGGAGGCCATGATCAAGGTCTTCGCGGAAACCACGATCACCCGGCTGGTCAAGGACGGAGCCGGGCGGATCGCCGGGGCGTTCGGGTACTTCCGCGACAGCGGGCGGCTGGTCCTGTTCGAGGCGCCAGCGGTCATCCTGGCCACCGGCGGGATCGGGAAGACCTTCAAGGTCACCTCCAACTCCTGGGAGTACACCGGCGACGGCCACGCGCTCGCGCTGCTGGCCGGGGCGAAGCTGCTGAACATGGAGTTCGTCCAGTTCCACCCCACCCACATGGTGTGGCCGCTGTCGGTGCGGGGCCTGCTGGTCACCGAATCGGTCCGGGGCGACGGCGGGGTGCTGCGCAACTCCGAGGGCAAGCGGTTCATGTTCGGGTACGTGCCGGACGTGTTCCGGGCCCAGTACGCGGAGACCGAGGAGGAGGCCGACCGCTGGTACGACGACCCGGACCACAACCGGCGGCCGCCGGAGCTGCTGCCAAGGGACGAGGTGGCACGGGCGATCAACGCCGAGGCCAAGGCCGGCCGAGGGTCACCGCACGGCGGCGTGTTCCTTGACATCGCCTCCCGGCTGCCGGCCGACGAGATCCTGCGCCGGCTGCCGTCCATGTACCACCAGTTCAAGGAACTGGCGGACGTGGACATCACGAAGGAGCCGATGGAGGTCGGCCCGGCCCAGCACTACGTGATGGGCGGGGTGGAGGTGGAGCCGGACACCGGTGCCGCGTCAGTACCCGGCCTGTTCGCGGCCGGCGAGGTCTCCGGCGGAATGCACGGCTCCAACCGGCTGGGCGGCAACTCCCTGTCCGACCTGCTGGTCTTCGGCCGCCGGGCCGGGATGGGCGCGGCGGCGTACCTGGCCGGGCTGGCCGGCCGCCCCGCCGTCAGCGCGGCGGAGATCACCGCGGCGCAGGGCGAGGTGGTCGCGCCGCTGGAGCGGCAGGGCGGCGAGAACCCCTACGCCGTGCACACCGAGCTCCAGCAGACCATGAGCGACCTGGTGGGCATCATCCGCCGGGAGGATGAGATCAAGACCGCGCTTGCCGAGCTCGAGAAGCTCCGCGCCCGCGCCGCGAACGTCAGCGCGGAGGGCGGGAAGGGCTACAACCCCGGCTGGCACCTGGCGCTGGACCTGCGCAACATCATGCTGATCGCCGAGTGCGTGGCGCAGGCGGCACTCACCCGGCAGGAGAGCCGGGGCGGGCATACCCGCGACGATTTCCCGGCCATGTCGCCGGAGTGGCGCAAGGTCAACCTGATCTGCTCGCTGGACGGCGACCAGGTGGGGCTCAAGCAGCAGCCGATGGCGCCGATGCGGGAGGACCTGCTGGCGCTGTTCGACCGCGCCGAACTGGCCAAGTACCTGACGGACGAGGAACTGCCAGCGGCCGTGGCGGCAGAGGAGAAGCACTGATGGGCGAGAAGGTGACCCTGCGGGTCTGGCGGGGCGACGCGGGGCAGGGCGAACTGGTCGACTTCCAGGTGGAGGCCAACGAGGGCGAGGTGGTCCTCGACCTGCTGCACCGGCTGCAGGCGACCCAGGCCGGCGACCTCGCCGTCCGCTGGAACTGCAAGGCCGGCAAGTGCGGCTCCTGCTCGATGGAGATAAACGGCCGGCCGCGGCTGGCCTGCATGACCCGGATGTCGGTGTTCGAGCCGGGCCAGCCGGTCACCCTGACCCCGCTGCGCACCTTCCCGGTCATCCGGGACCTGGTCAGCGACGTGTCGTTCAACTACGCCAAGGCGCGGCAGGTCCCGTCGTTCACCCCGGACCCGGCGGTCGGGCTCGGCGAGTTCCGGATGCAGCAGGTGGACGTGCAGCGGTCGCAGGAGTTCCGGAAGTGCATCGAGTGCTTCCTGTGCCAGGACGTCTGTCACGTGATCCGCGACCACGCGGACAACGAGCGGGCCTTCGCGGGCCCGCGGTTCCTGATGCGGGTCGCGGAGCTGGAGATGCATCCGGCCGACGAGGCCGACCGGCGCGACATCGCCCAGGACGACTTCGGACTCGGCCTGTGCAACATCACCAAGTGCTGCACCGAGGTCTGCCCCGAGAACATCAAGATCACCGACAACGCGCTGATCCCGATGAAGGAGCGCGTCGCCGGCCGCAAGTACGATCCGCTGGTCTGGCTCGGCTCCAAGATCGGCCGCCGCCCCCGCCCGACCGGCACCGCCTCGGTGCCAGGCACCCGCGGTGACAGCGGCTCAGCGGGTGAGCAACAGGGATAGGCCAGGCCAAAACCTGGCCGGCTCTGCGAGCCGGCCAGGTCCGGCTTCCGTACCATGAGTCGTGCGCGAGCCGGCCGTCCGGCGGCGGGATGCGCCAGACAACAGCTCCCCGGTGCCGAGAGGCCTTTCATGATCCATCTGACCTACCTGGAGGCGGCCGTCGTCGGCCTGGTCCAGGGCGTCTCCGAGCTCTTCCCCGTCTCCAGCCTGGGCCACAACGTGCTGATCCCGGCCATCATCGGCGGCAGCTGGGCGAGGGACCTCAACGTCGCCGCTCCCGAGTCGCCGTACCTGGCGTTCATCGTCGGGCTGCACGTGGCCACCGCGATCGCGCTGCTGATCTACTTCTGGCGGGACTGGATCAGGATCATCGGCGGGTTCTTCACCTCGCTCGGGCAGTTCGCCGTGCCCGCGCCCGGCACCCGGCGGTTCTCCCTGACCAACCCGAACCAGCGACTGGCCTGGATGGTGATCCTGGCGACGATCCCGGTCGGGCTGGTGGGGCTGGCGGCCGAGCACCAGTTCCGGGTGATCTTCGGCCACCCCGTCTACGCGGCCGGGTTCCTGGTGCTCAACGGCCTGATCCTGATCGCGGGCGAGAAGTTCCGGCGCCGCAAGTCGCTGGCGGCCGACGAGGAGATCGCGGCTGCGCAGCGGACACAGCGGGCGCGGAGCCTGAGCGCGGCCGCCCGCCCGGGGGCAGGCCAGCCGGGCATGGGCGAGCCGGGGACGGGCGGCATGGGTCAGCCCGGGGCAGGCCGGGTGAGCGCTGGCCGCCCGGGCGCTGGCCGGCACGCAGCCAGCCAGCCGGTGATCCGCAACGAGGAAGTGGCCCTGGCGGTCGAGTCCGACCGGCGGCTGTCGAAGGTCGGGTACCT